>CAYMUX010000004.1:0-62002 GCA_964393845.1 uncultured Nitrospiraceae bacterium | reverse complement strand
GTTCAAAGTCGTTTGCTGATGGAGATGCGACATATGATGGAATATGTGAGGTCTGTCACACGCAGACCCAATATCACAAAAATGATGTTACGGGCAACCATACCCATAATGCCGGGGTGAAGTGTACGACGTGCCACCGGCATACGGAGGGTTTCAAGGTAGTGGGCTGTGACGTCTGCCATGGTTATCCGCCTGTGGTAAACACGGCAACCGGAGGCCCTGACGGTCTGGCGAATAGTCCGGCTACAGGCTCAACAACAGCTGGAGCGCATAATAAGCATGTAACCATCAAGGCATACATCTGTGAGAGTTGTCATTACAACAGCTTAGGCACTGGGTCAACGCACAATAATGGAACCATAACGATAGGATTTTCGCTCTTTGGGGGCGCGTATTCCGGCGGCATATATGACGGGCAGACAACTGCGAATTATGACAACAGCGAAGTTAATACTACTGTAATAAATACGGGCAGCAAGACCTGCAGCAGTATATATTGCCACGGCGAACTTCCTAACGGCACGGTCTGGGGAGGTGGGCAGGCCACTTCACCGTCATGGGACGGCTCTGTAACCTGTTCGTCCTGTCATGATGCAGGAGGTTCATTAAGTGCGCTCAGTTATAAGCATGGCAAGAATACGGATGCTTCCGGGCACGGCTTTCACTGCGAGAAGTGTCATTATCAAACAGCTACCGGAAGCAGCGCAATCAAAAACCAGTCTTATCACGCCAACAATACAAAGGACGTTATATTTTCAGCAGGGGGAACTTATACGGCAGGGACCAAGTCATGCACGAGCACATACTGTCACAGCAATGCAAGGGGAGGCGCGCCCAATGTAGCGGTAAAGTGGGGTGATACCACAGCCATGGCGTGTGATTCATGTCATAACGGGAGGACGGGTCTTGAGGCGCTTGAGATGAGCAGCAATGGGCATAATCGTCTTGTAAGCAGCCAGTGGGTGAGGAAATATCCGTGTTATTACTGTCATGACGCTACGGTGAATACGTCCGGCAATATAAAGGACTACTCAAAGCATGTAAATGAGACAAAGGACATAGTGATGGCGTCGAAGTGGTACATAGCCGGCAATCCGGCGCCGAGTTACAACCCTGCGACGATGGTGTGCAACAATGTGTACTGCCACAGTGACGGTACCACGGTGAATCCTGAAGTGAGACCCTTTGCATGGACGGACGGACACGCGAAATGTAATACGTGTCATGGACACCCAACCGGCAGTTGCGCTCCCTGCCATAATGACGGCAGAATAGGATGGTCTGCCAGCGAGGAATGGAAGTCAGCCATGCCCATGTATACCAATACCGGCGCGGGAACGGAAAAGGCCAATACGCATAAACGTCATCTGCTGACGAATTTCACCTGTAACAACTGTCATGCCCTCACAATTACAGCCCAAAGCTGTGATACAGCCGGGTGTCACACCGGAAGCGGCGCAATGGACGAAATCAACCATATAAATCCAGCTTACCATGTCAACAAGATAAAAGACGTCACTTTTTCAGGCGGGGGCACATTCAGCCAGGTCGGCAAAACCTGTTCTAACACAGCCTGTCATACCGGAGCCGACCCTCAATGGGGGGATTCAGTCGATAACGCAGTCATCTGCCTTTCATGTCACGGCACGACCGGAAGTGATATTGATGACTTCGGGGCATTTAATGGAACGCGCGGAAAGATCAATATGAATGAATGGGCAAGTTCAGGGCATGGCAGGCCTGCTGCTTCGGGTAATTACACGTCAAGTAATCCGCCCGCTAATTTTCCCGGGAATCCATGCTGGTACTGCCATGACAATGATATATTGCATAATGACTCGACAAACCCTTTCCGGCTGAAGAAGCATGACCAGTTCAATAAGCGTTTCGACAAAGAATGCGTATACTGCCACATGGAGGGTCTGGACAGCGAGTGTCTAAGTTGCCATAATGCAGCCGGCTCGCTTGCGCCTCAACTGACGGCTATAACAAGTCCTCCTTTTTCCCAGGATCATACATCCTACATAAACGGACTGACATCCTGTGTTGCGGTCTGTCATGCAACAGATAACCAAACACATATCACAGGGGTAGGTCTGTGGACTGCGGCAGAAAAGACGGATATCAAAAATCAGTATGTGATGATGGGCGTTTGCCTGATTTGCCATGATGATGACAGCAACAACAGGTGTCAGCAATGCCATACAGGCGCTCAGTATCAGCTTGGTTATAATCCCGGCACCGGTCATATTACCGCAGTGAGTAAAGCTACCTCAACACATTTCGGCTATAAGCATTATGCGGCGTATCAGAATAACGGAGTTTGGAAGGGCGGTAAGTTCTGCTGGGACTGTCACGACCCTCACGGCGACACCAATATATACATGATACAGAACAAGGTTGCTACAGAAACGGACGGAACATACGGAATTCCGGTAACGCGCAGGGATGTATCCTTTACAAGGAAACAGACGGGACTGGATTATGCAAAGACATCGGCCCCGTATAACGGTATATGCAATGTATGCCATTCACAAACAGGACAGCATTACAGGTTTGATTATGGAGACGGGCATCAATCAGGCAGGATATGCACGACCTGTCATGAGCACAGGTTCAGCGACAGCCACGCCTCAGGCAAAGCTTGTAACACCTGCCATCAAAACAAACCCATACCGAGACATGATGGATTCGGACTTCCGAAAGACTGCACAAAGTGTCATGAAGGGGTAATCAACAAGCGGATGGACATTATGGGACAATTACGTTCCAATTCCCATCACATTCAGGGCGTGACGTTAACAAATAAGCACTGCTATGCCTGCCACTGGGAGGCAACGGACATGGGACTAATCAATGTTGATTATCATGCAGGATATAATTTCGAAACTCATGTTTCTGTCAAAGAGGCAGCATCTGATCTTGTCATCTGGGGAGCGGGAACGCGGCCTACGACGTATACTGCCGGGACTACAGCGGTAACATTTACAGCCAACAAGGTCGGCACTGTTGATGAGAGGACTGAGGTTACAAAAGTTACCCAGCACTGTTTGAGCTGCCACAGCGACCAGAACAATGATACGGAGTCGTTCAACATAGTGGACCCCGACAACGGTGACTGCAAGACACCGAGACAGTACGCGTGGGACAGAACGAGTATAGCCGCGCGTTATTCCCAGACAGGCACAACCACCTGGGGCAAATATACAACAACAACGAATGCTGCGAAGAAGAACATAACCAAGTCATTCTCCGCGCACGGCAATGCAGTAGCCAATCAGGGCGGATGGGATGCGGCAACGGGACTGGACGGCACGATACCCAATACGCGAAACGGGGGCCAGAACGTTCAGTGTTTTGACTGTCACAGCTCTCACGGTTCAAAGGCAACAGGCGTTACTTCAGGCTATAAGACATTTAACGGGACGAATAACGGCGGGAATTTAAAAGAGACGCAGGCAGGCAAGGGCGGCTATTCCATGACGTACAAGGCTGCCGCGAACACAACCGGAGTTAATCCGTACAATGCAGGGGCAGCGCAGTGTTTTGACTGCCATGAGACAGCGAGTTCCGGCACAAAGCCCTGGGGCTATAATTCCACATACGGCGCATCAGAGGCGATAATGGGCTACAAAGATACATTACGTTTCGGTACAGGCGCAAAGGGGTCTACCACAAGATATTCATACAGATCGAGCAGGACCATGCTCGGCGGGCATCTGAAGGCGTCTTCCTCATTGACCAACCCGGCGCAGGGATCAATCAACGGGCTTTGCACGCCATGTCATGACCCTCACGGTATAAGCCCAAGCCTTGGGAGCGACCAGGCATATGCGGTTCCTCTTCTTAAGGGAACATGGCTTACATCGCCCTATAAGGAAGACGTTGCGCCCACATCAATAAGTAATTATCATCGCTATGACAGCGGCGTGGACCAGCAGGTTTATTTTGACCGCCAGACGTTTGGTGCGGGAGGAAAGATCAGCGAGGATGAAACCAAATTTGCCGGCCTTTGTCTCAGGTGTCATCCGAAGGCCAACCTGACGGACGGGATAAACAAGAATACTGCATTCAAGAGCCTCGACAGGATTCACGAGACAGTAAAAGGATGGGGCAATAACGTGGAACATAATTATCCCTGCTCAAAATGTCATCAGCCGCACAATTCGGGTTTGCCGAGGTTGATGGCTACAAACTGTCTTAATGACAATCATAGAGGGCGTGTAGTTTCTGGAGGTGCGGGTTACCAGTATAGCACTACCTACAGATTCCCTCGAGACAAAGGTTGGTGGCCTGCATGTCATGACACCATGACAGGGACGTGGAATAACCAGAAGTGGAACAACGTAACCCAATGGTAAAGAAGAGTTATGAGTTTAGAGTTAAGAGTTATGAAAGGAATAAGATGAGAGGTTTAGAAGTTAAGAAGCTGGGAAAAGGAGGAGGTAAGATGAAAAGTGACGTTTGTCTATTTCCTATGTTGGACAAAAAGACCCCTCTCAATTTCTCAATTTCTCAACTTCTCAACTTCTTATCTTCTTATCTTCTCATCTTCTTTTTCACATCCTCCGTGTATGCCGCAGGAGGAGATATAATCTGGCAGTACGGGGACACGCCGAAGACGGGGAAGCAGGAAGCGGGGGCAATGGCGGTGGACTCATCAGGCAACACAATCATAACAGGGGCATCAGACCAGTCAGGTAATAATGACTATTACACCATAAAGATCAAGGCAGACGGAACGGGAATCTTGTGGAGCAAAATATATGACAAGGCTGCGGGAGACGACCATGCTACAGCAATAGCAATTGATTCAGACGACAACGTAATCGTAACGGGTTATGTATGGAACGGGACGAGCTATGATTATCACACGATCAAATACAGGGGCAGTGACGGGGCAGTGTTGTGGCAGCACACGTTTAATGCGGCGATGAACGGTAATGACTATGCAACAGCGGTGACAGTGGACAGCCTGAACAACGTATATGTTGGAGGGAATTCTCAGGGGACATCAGGGGCGGATGACTACATGATAGTAAAATACAGTTCAAACGGGCCGAACCCTGACGGCACGCCGATATGGCAAAAGAGCTATAACGGCACGGCAAACGGGCATGACCGGATTTCATCGATAACGGCAGGGACAAACGGTATAGCAGTAACCGGGACCTCCCAGAACAGTACGCCCGACTTTGACATACTTACGGTCAAATACGGATTTGACAGTACATTGGTCTGGGAGAAGAGGAAATCCGTATCAGGCGATGACAAGGGCGTTGCAGTGAGGATGGACAGTTCGGGCAATGTGATCATGACCGGGTATGTATACAATGTGGCGAACAAGGACATCTACACGGCGAAATACAGTTCAGCCGCAGGGACGGTACTGTGGGAGAAGACCTACAGCGGCGGATACGATGAAGAGCCTGAGGACCTGTGGCTTGATTCATCCGGCAACGCGTATGTGGCAGGCTATACGTTTACCATAGCAGGGGCCAATGATATTTACACAGCAGGATATGCCTCAAGCGACGGGACGCAGCTATGGGATGAAATATACAACTCCGGCAACAGCAACAGCGACAAGGCGGTATGCATATCAGGAGACAATGCGGGGAGCATATTTGTAACAGGCGACACATTCAATGATGCCTCAGCCAATTATGATTATCAGACACTGAAGTACACGGCCGGCGGGGGAACACTCTTGTGGCAGAAGAGCTTTAACGGCACGGCGAACAAGAACGACCGTGTAGTGGGCGTAGGGTTGACAGCAGCAGGGGAATCCATAGTGGGAGGCTGGACGGACAAGTGGACGAGCGGGGCCTCGGACTATGATTATTACGCGATCAAATACGACCCCGGACTTATAAACCTGCCTACCGGCCTGGCAGTTACAACTGTATCGAATTCAGAGATAGCCCTTGCATGGACGGACAACTCATCAAATGAAGACGGGTTCAAGATAGAGAGAAAGATTGGGGAGTTGGGGACGTATTCACAGATAACAACTGTAGGGGCAAACGTTACGACATACAATAATATAGTCCTGACTGCAGATACGAAATACTACTACAGGGTGAAGGCATACAACGCAGCCAATGGGGATTCACAGTACAGCAATGAAGACTATGCGGTGACAACGGTGGTTACCTATACATCACCTGCATGGACTTACACATACAACGGGGGTAATAACGGAGATGATTATGTGACAGCCATAACAGCAGGCCCTGACAACGGTCCCGTGGCCACGGGATACAGTTATTCAACGGCAGGGCAGTTTGATTATTACACGGTAAAGATAAACAGGGGGACGGGCGGAGTTACCTGGAGTGCCAGGTATGACGGCGACCAGAATGATATGGATGTGGCAAGGACCATAGCAGCAGACAGCAATAATGATGTTCTTGTGTCCGGATACTCCTACCTGTACGGCGGGGGGGCCGGGAACACCAATGATATTTACACAATCAAATATCCTTCATCGGGGTCCCCTGAATCATGGCATGACCAGTACAACGGGCCTGCGGGGGATGACGACCGCTCCAGCGTAGTGGATGTAACAAGCGACGGCAATAATAACTATGTAGTGGTCGGATACGGGAAAAACGCAATCTGGAATGACGACATATATGTAATAAAGTATCTTAATAACGGGACGCGCTCCTGGGCAGCAATGCCGTATGATGGAGGGGATAACGACTATCCTGCGGCAGTGGCGTTTGACTCATCGGGGAATATATTCTTGACTGGATATACAAAGGTCGGTCTGTACTACAATTATTTCACCAGGAAGTATAACGGCAGCACAGGCGCGGTGATCTGGACGGATATCTATAACGGGGCAGGCACGGGAGACGACTTTACGCGTTCGCTTGCAGTTGACTCATCAGGTAACGTATATGTGACGGGGGTAGCGGTAACGGCGTCCGGCAATGAAGATTTCTACACGATCAAATATAACGGGGCAACAGGGGCGCGGATATGGGAGCGCGGCTATAACGGAGCGGGAAACGGCATTGATGAGGCGGTCAGCATTAAGGTAGACCCAGTAAACAATGACGTGGTTGTAGCAGGGACAGCGCTCATATCATCCGGCAACAATGACTATCACACCATCAGATACGATACAGCCGGGAATGTGTTATGGCAAAGGACATTAGACAGGCCCTCAAGCAATGACTTTGTGGCAGCAGCGGCAATGGACCGATCAGGCAATATCCATATAGCGGGCTATACAAACGGCGGGACCAACACCGATGTCCTTTCAGTCTGGTACAACACGGAAGGGACCTTCAGCGGAGGAATGACCTATAACGGAGCGGCAAACGGAAACGATGAGGCGTCCTCAATTACGGTGAACAACATGGGAGAGGCCTTCATAGGCGGGCATACGATGAATGCAGGCGGCAATTCCGATTATATAGTGCTTAAAGTGACCGGCTACCAGCTTCAGCCGCCCTTGCCTCTTAATGCAGCGCCCTCATACACAACAGTTGACCTCGCGTGGTCCGACAACTCGGTTGTTGAAGACGGCTATTACGTAGAGAGGAAGGTAGGCGCATGCAGCTCGACTGATCCCTGGGTACTGATATACACCGCGCCTGCAAACGCAACGTCGTATACCGATACGCTGCTGAACACCGGAAGCCAGTACTGTTACAGGGTACAGGCATTCAAAAATAACGGCGAGACGTCTGTGTGGACAGAGAAACAGACAGACACGCTTACACCGTCTGCGCCTGGCGGATTCTCGGCGACAACGGTCAACACCACACGCATAGACCTTTCGTGGACGGACAACACAAATGGAGAGGACGGGTTTAAGATAGAGAGGTGTGAAGGCACGGGGTGCAGCAACTTCACACAGCTGACGACGGTAGGGGCAAATGTGACTGTTTATCAGGATATATCCGTGTGCAATGCGATCATCTACAATTACCGGGTCCTTGCATACAAGACAAGCCAGTGGAGCAGCGCGTACAGCAGTGAAGACCCGGCAACGGCATTAACGCCCGGATCACCTGTGCTAACAGCAGTGAGGAATTCAGAGGTACAGATAAACCTTTCATGGACGGATACTACAACCGATGAGACCGGATTCAAGGTAGACAGATGCACGGGGGCGGGATGCACGAATTTTGCAGAAATAGCAGCGCTTGCGGCAGGCACAACCGCATACAGCAACACGGGACTTACCTATGGAATAACGTACACATACCAAGTAAGGGCGTACAAGACAGCCACCTGCGCATGGGAGACAACGAGCGGCACAGCCTCTGCAACAACAAGCATTGCCGCGCCTTCGATACTGACTGCATCGGCAGCTAACACGACACAGATCAATCTTTCGTGGACGGACAACACGTCAAGCGAGACTGGATTTAAAATAGAGAGGTGTGAAGGGGCTGGGTGCAGCAGCTTTGCTGAGATAGCAGTAGTCGCCGCAAATATAGTTACATATCAGGACACCACAGTTTGCAATTCGACAAGCTACAGTTACCGGGTCAGGGCTTATCAGACAGGACAATGGGATTCCGGCTACAGCAATACAGCGTCAGCAACGACCGGAACGCCTTCTGTCCCCGGCAGCCTAGCGACTTCTGGTGCAACAGAAGTGAAGCTGACCCTCACATGGACAGACGGCACAGCTGATGAAACAGGGTTCAGGATAGAGCGGTGCACAGGGGCGGGATGCGTAGATTTTACGGAAATAACTACGGTAGCGGCCAACACAATCACCTACAGCAATACCGGGCTTTCGCCGTCAACAAGCTACAGTTATCGCGTAAGGGCATACAAGAGCGCGACCTGCAACGGAGGGTGGAATACGGGATACAGCGGCATTGCCACAGGGACAACCACTACAGTGCCGCCTCCGAGCGGACTGACGGCAACGGCAGCCAACACGACACAGATAAACCTTGCGTGGACTGACAACACGGGTTCGGAAACCGGCTTCAAGGTAGAGAGGTGCACGGGCGCGGGGTGCAGTAACTTTGCGGAACTGACAAAACCCGGACGCAACAGCACTTCATATTCAGATACGTCCGTATGTAACACAGCGACTTATAACTACCGTGTGATGGCGATCAACGAAGGACTTTCAAACGGAGGCGGGGGCTGCTGGACGAGGCGCGCTCCCCTGACGATCACAAACTTCCAGACCGATTTCCAGACGAAGCTGACTATTGCATATGATGCGGACATGCAGGCGGATTTTGACGACATCCGGTTCTACGACGCAACGTCATTCTCTGAGCTTCCACACTGGATAGAGAGCAAGACCGACGGGGTCTTGGCAACTGTATGGCTAAAGACAGGGACAAACAACACGATTTATATGTATTACGGCAACCCAAGCGCAACGAGCGTAAGCAGCGGTGTAAATACCTTCGATTTTTTTGATGATTTTACAGGGACGACAATTAATACATCGAAATGGGTAGAAGTTGACACTGCAGCAAACTACTTTACTCAGAATAATGAGTTGATCTCAAGTGGAGGTAACTCCGGCTGGAATATTGGTATGTATAGTGTTCCTAACTTTACCAGACCCTTTGTGTTTGAGGTTGATCACTATCGTACAGGCGGAAACTACATGATGCTCGGTGCAAAAGACATAGGAGCAGGGGTAAGTTATACAGATTTTGTATATGCAGGCTATCCTGTATACGATGGCAATGGGAACAGATTGCAGGTTTACGAAGACGGCGCATATAGAGGTCAATTCAATGCTATATCCTCAGGTATATGGCAATACTACAAATTTGAAGTGCTTACCACTGGAGCAAAATACTATTACGGCAATTCAACAGATTCATACTCGCTGTATTACAATAGCTCTTACAGTTCAGAATCCCCGCTGAAGGTCGGATTCCCTAACTATAACCAGGCATTTAAATGGGACAATGCCAGGGTTCGCAAATATGCCTCCACAGAGCCAAATATTTCGCTTGGCACAGAAGAGTCATCAGCCTGCTACACATATGACATCACATGGGAGACCCAGCCGAGCAATGAGGCATCAGCAACCACGCCAGGTATTACCGCGCCTGTGCTTTCAACAGCGAGCGTCGGAGATGTATTCGTCAATCTCTCGTGGACGGATACAACAACGGATGAAACAGGCTTTATCCTTGAAAGATGCGCAGGGACGGGATGCGGTAGCTTTGCTCAAATTGCCACACCCGGCGCCGGGGTAACCGCATACAGCGATACGGGGCTGACACTGGGAGAAACATACAGTTACCGCGTCAAGGCATACAAGACGGCGGATTGCGGCTGGAGCACCGGGGATAGCAACATAAAGACGGAGACAACCTTCGCAGCGCCTCCATCCGGACTCACGGCAGCGGCAGCCAACACGACACAGATAAACCTCGCCTGGACCGACAACACGGGTTCGGAAACCGGGTTCAAGATAGAGAGGTGCACAGGCTCGGGATGCAGCAACTTTGTGGAGATAACGGCAGTAGGAGCAAATGTAATAGCATATTCAGACACTACGGCATGCAATTCAACAAACTACAGTTACAGGGTGATGGCGTACAAGACAGCCGCATGGGATTCCGGTTACAGCAATACGTCATCCACATCAACGTCTGTTCCCGGAGCGCCTGTGCTTACGGCAACAAGGTCCTCTGAGGTACAGATAAACCTCTCGTGGACGGATAATACAAGCGATGAGACCGGCTTCAAGGTAGACAGGTGCACAGGCTCAGGCTGCACTAACTTTGTGGAGATAGCTGCGTTAGCTGCAAATACAATCACATACAACAATACGGGACTTTCCCCTGCAACAACCTACACGTACCAGGTGAGGGCGTACAAGACGGCAACATGTTTATGGGAGGCTGCAAGCAACACACCGTCTGCAACGACCAGTATCTCAGCGCCTTCAGGCCTGACAGTTTCAGCTGCCAATACGACACAGAACAATCTCTCGTGGACCGACAACACGGCAAGCGAAACCGGATTTAAGATAGAGAGATGCGAAGGGGCGGGGTGCAGCAGCTTTGCGGAGATAGCAGTAGTTGCCGCAAATGTAGTTGCATATCAGGACACCACAGTTTGCAATTCAATCAGCTACAGCTACCAGGTAAGGGCTTATAAATCAGCTTTATGGGATTCGGGGTACAGCAATACAGGGTCAGCGACAACAGGGGGGACTCCGGCCCCGGGCAGTCTGAGTGCGACCGCAATTACCGATACCCGGACAGACCTTGCATGGACAGACAACACGTCAGATGAGACTGGTTTCAGGATAGAGAGATGTGCGGGCAGTGGATGCAGCAATTATGCAGAGATAACCACAGTTGCTGCCAATGCAACAGGTTACAGTGATACAGGGCTTACTGCGGGATCAACATACTGTTACCGTATAAGGGCATACAAGACAGCAACATGCGGGTGGGATACCGCATATAGCAATCAGTCTTGCGACCTGACGTTTTCAGCATCGCCGAGCAACCTGATAGCAACGCCGATAAATTCACTGGTGATACAGCTTAACTGGACCGACAACGCAAACGACGAGGACGGGTATGAACTTGAGGTACAGATATGGAACGGCAGGTTTGTGAATATTGCGACATTTGCAGCAGGTATAACTATATTTAACGACACTATGTCGATAGAGCCGGAGAAACAGTATATATACAGGGTCAGGGCCTTCAGGGGAGCGGACAACTCGCCGTACAGCAGCCAGGCCAGTACAACTACGCCGACTTATCAGACGGGTGATAGTACTTGCTTTTGATCTCGAATTACGAATTCGTAATTAAATGATATTGACATAAATAAAGATTTCCTTTTTACTACTAATAAAGTGCGTGTTCGTTCCATAGGAGGGACCTTTAGATGAAAAAGACAGTCCTGGGTTTGTTATTTCTGTTGGTATTGTTTGCTTCAATCAGCCCTGCTGAAGAAGTAAAAAAGGGCAGAATTTCAGGGATGATGATGATTAAAGACGGCGGCCTGATGTCAGACGGAGCGGTCTTTATTTATGATGATGCAAAAGGAGCATTACCCTTGCCTGACAAATACTTCAGGGTCCCGGATAACGTGGTATTTATTGATAATGATGGGAAATTTTCAGTTGAAATCGCTCCAGGCACCTACTACATCGGAGGATTGAAGAAAAAGACAGGTAAAGAAGGAGTTACCATGATTGAGGGCACTATATTAAACGGGCAGGGTGGCCCGGTTGAAGGTGTGGTCGTATTTGCGGATGTGACCCCGGCAATGAACGGGGAAGTATCTTTTGTCTCTAACTGGACAGGGAAAGACGGGAAATATTTTCTGAGGGTCCATGAGGGCGGAAAATATAATTTAAACGCCTCTGATTTTACGGGCGGGGGAATATACGGCAGGGAAACAACTGAACCTGTTACCGTTAAAACAGGGGAAGTCCTCCACGGCATTGACATGAAAGCCGTGAAATAGCGCAAAGAATAATTATGAATTGCATAGGATGACATAAACTTATTTGATCATCCTATAGTCAGGGAGGAATGAAAGGAGGTGAATGATGAAGAAGATTAAATATGTACCTCCGAGGATTGTCGGACAAGCGGTTGTACATCCTTGCTGAGTACATGTGGTCGTGCGAATAAAGGAGGATATCTTGTTCATTTATTGAATGGATATCCTCCTTTATTAATATTATATGGTATTATTGAATGTGATTAGATATGGATATAAATCAAAGTGGTTTATTTTATTTTTCTACTGTCTCTTCGCCGGGTTTTCCTTCCCTGATTTATCATCATCCGCTGTTATAGAAGGCATTGTCCTTTCTGAAAAAGGCCCTGTAGGGGATTCTCAAGTGTTTGCATATGGCACGTTCCAGGACTATATGAATGGACGGCCCTCGTTTGTTTCTGAAAAGGGAGACAAGATTGGCTTCTACAAAATTGAATTGCCTCCCGGAAGGTATTATCTGGTTTCAACCGGGGATTTTGCCGGTACGAAATATTTTTCCTACCACGGCGCGAATCCGGTAGAAATAACGGATACTGATCTATGGATCCCGTTTATGGCCCTCCCCAGGACGAGTGAGATATTTAACGAATCATCTGCCTCTGGATTGTCCGGCAGAATTACATTTAAAGGCGCCCCTGTTAATGGCGCCCAGATATCAATCTATCCCGTGACAGATATGAATTTCAGGGGAATGGGGTTCCTTACAAGTACAACGAATAATGAAGGGGCTTTCACTATGTCGCCTGAACCGGGTGAATATGTTATCGTGGCCCGTAAGCGAATGGACTTCAGCGGATTGCGGCCACTGAGAAAGGGGGACCTTTTCTGCTACTATGACGGGAATCCTGTTGCTGTTACGGCTTCAGGAGTGAAACAGATAGAGATACCATGTTATCCCAAGGACGACCTGAAGGCATTTCTTGATGAAAAAGTGTATCCGGCTATAATGGTAAAAAAAGCCGGAGAAGACAGTATGCGGTTCAGAGAGAATAAAATTGAAAAGATATCAGATGTCCTGAGTATTAAAGGGCGTGTGACCGACATGAAGGGAAACCCGATGCAGGACCTTTATGTCATGGCATATAAGGGTAAGCCCGAACAAATGTTTCAAATGCTTTTTGTCAGGACCATGCCGGAATATCTGGCAAGGACCGACAATAAAGGTTTTTACACAATTAATACGGCAGGGAAGGGCAGCTATTATATACTCGCAAGGGACCTTATTGGAGAGGCCCCGGCAAAAGGCGAAAATTATGGACTCTATGAGGAGAATGCAAATCATTCAGTTATGATGGAAAAAGATTCCATTGATAATGTGGATATCCTGGTCAGTAGAGTCATGGCGGAAGCAGGCAAGAGGCAAGAGGCACTAGACGCTAATTCCCAATCCCCAACCCCTGACCCCCTATCACTGATTCGCAATCATTTTTACGATGGTGATAAAGTTATAAACAAAGATACTGTTTGGAGCGGTTACATCATTATAAAAGGCACCGTACATGTTGCGCGCAATGCCACATTGACAGTCACCCCCGGCACGGTTGTTATGTTCAGGAAAATCGACAGGGACCGTGATGGAGTTGGTGACAGCAAGATTACAGTCAGCGGAAGGTTACTCGCGGAAGGCGCTCCCGGTAATATGATCAGATTTACTTCAGGTGAAGACAGGCCTGATAAAATGGACTGGGCGTATCTATTGTTCTTTGTGTCGGGAGATGAAAGCGTTGTTAAATATTGCATCTTCGAATATGCCTTTACAGGAGTCCAGGTGCATTTTTCAAAAGCGCTTATAACGGATTCGGTATTTGCCCGAAATCATGAAGGGATACGGTTTGGAAGGACGGAGCTCCGTATCGAGCATAACGATATTCACGATAATGCCTATGGGATCAGACATACAAGGCTTGAAGGACCTGTTGAGATCGCTTACAACAATATCAGGGACAATGATGTCGGAATTTTTCTTGTGCCTTCAAACCAGAACATTGTGGACTTCTCTGAAACATTTGACAGGAAGGATATACTTAACCAGTATCAGCCTGTTGTCACACACAATAATATAACGTATAATGTTTCATATAATTACAGGCTTGGTGAAAGACAGGGTTATGATATTTCACTCAAGGACAACTGGTGGGGCAGCATCAGGGAAACGGACATCCCTGGGACGATATATGACGGAAAGACCGACAGAACATTAGGTAACGTATTATATAAACCTTATTTAACGTCTCCTGCTGAAACTACAGGGGTGAGAAAGGGGGAATGAAATGGTGAGAAAGGGCATTGTTGTATTTTTGTTCATCATGTTTGTCTTTGCATCACATATTGCTGCGCAGGAAGTCGCTATCGGCTGGCTCTCAGGGCAAATTATGATCAAGGACGGAGGTCCTATGTCAGGCGGGATGGTGGTGTTCTTTGATGCTGCGACAGGGCCGGCGCCGGACCCTGACAAGTTCGTGAGGACCCCGGACCAGATAGGAGACCTCGATGAAGAGGGCAAGTTCCGTATTATGCTGCCTGTGGGTAAGTATTACATGGGCGCCATAAAAAGGATGTCAGGTGAAAAGATCGGTCCCCCTCAGGACGGTGATTACTTTTTTATAAGACGTGACAAGGACGGAATTGCTGTTGCCTATATAATTGAAAAAGATAAAAGCCAGAGTGTTGGAGTTGTTTCAGAGGCCGTTCCGTTCAAGAGGAAAATCGCCGAAGGGGTCAGCGGGATATCCGGCACAATCGTCGACATGAGCGGCGACCCTGTCGGAGGGGCCATAGTATTTGCCTATATTACAGAGACGATGACCGGCATTCCGCCGTTTACGTCGTACAAGACAGGGCCGGATGGAAAGTACTTCATCGCAGTGGACAAGGGCGGTAATTATTATCTGAGAGTCAGGGATATATACGGAGGAGGCCCGCCTGTTGCAGGCTCGGTAATGGGTGGTTACGGTGAAGAAAGGCCTGCTGCCGTTGCTGTTAAAACGGGGGAGAATACACAGGGCATAACTATAAAAGTAGTAAGGCATTTTGAGAGAGGGCCGAAGGGCCAGCAGCCTGAGCAGACGCCTGAAAAAAATATTAAGGAAGAAATGAAACACAAGATGAAAGAAGATACCGAAAAGAAAAAATGAATCAGGCTTTTCAATAATGAACAGAGGGAGGTGGAATGTGAAGAAAATAAAATATGTTGCGCCGAGGATAGTCGGAAGGGCCGTTGTGCATCCGTGTTAAGTAAGCATAATTAAAAAACCCTCATGTCAGGGCCGGGTCTATGATTTACATGTAAAAAGACCCGGCCATTTTTTATCCGGAATATTTTTATCGTTCATGAAATTTTATTTTCCAGCCCCAATTGGCATAAAATAGACTATGACTTTTCTGAGAATAGCAATTTTGTCCTGCGCTCTCGCAGTTTTATTATTCCCGCTTACGTCCAGGGGAGAGACCCTGATAAAAGATACCGTCTGGAGCGGTGAGGTTTCTGTTAATAACGACATCCTCGTCCCTCAAGGCGTTACGCTGACCATCCTGCCGGACACAAAGGTAAACATAGAACCTTCCGACAGGACCAAGACCGATCCTGAATATCTTTCATCCCTGACAGAGATTATGATCAGGGGCAGACTGAACATCGAGGGCTCGGAAGGGCATCAGGTTGTGTTTCATATAAAGGACAGTGTGGCATCAGACGGATGGGCCGGAATTGTTATTGACGGAGGGACCGCCGACATAAAATGGTGCGCCATCCGGAATGCGGAAACAGGTATTCACATATTTAAAGGTGTTCTTTATATACGGGACTCTGTCTCAACCGGGAACCGTTATGGCCTTGCGGCGCATGGAGTGCAGTCGCTTGTACAGATGGAAAATACCCTGATAACCGGGAACGACTACGGGGTCTTTGAATTAAACGGGGCAAAAGTAAATTACGGCAGCAGCTTTGTGGAGGGCAACAGAAAAAAGGATTTGTATCTGTATGGCGTTATTGACAAAGACGTCTTAACGTCCCGAAAGAAAACCGGGGATGCCGGGAAAGTACATGCAAGAGACGACCGGTCATGCCGGAGGACTGGCCCTGATATTATTGAAAATTACACTGTTCCGCATAAAGAGATAACCAGGCGGTATGAAGACCAGGTGCTGCTTGAAGACACGGTCTGGAGAGGCAGGATTGAAATAAGCGGACTGATAAGGGTCCCTGAAAAGGTCAGGCTGGTTATTGTTCCAGGCACCGTTATCGAGTTCACAAAGAAGGACACAAACGGCGACGGCATAGGGGAGAACGGGCTCCTGATGCAGGGGGTACTTATTGCAAAGGGAACGAGAGATAATCCGATCATATTCCGGTCAGCGGGAATAATACGTTCAATGGGTGACTGGGACGCCATAAATATAATGAACAGCGACGGCGCGCAGAACCTGGTGGAATACTGCCGGATAGAGGACGCCTACCGGGGGCTCCATTTCCATTTCTCCAATGTAATGGTGCAGGGGGCTGTGCTTAGCAATAATTACCGGGCCATACAGTTTCAGGAGTCGGCAGTGGAGATGAAAGGCAACTATATCTTTAACAATAAGAGCGGGATCAAGGGCAGGGACTCGGAAATCATCTTTACCGATAACTATGTCTATAACAATATCAACGGCGTCAATTTCTTTCGCTCAAGTCTGTCTGCGTCAAACAATAAAATCCTCGGCAATATGGATGAGGGATTTAAGATCAGGGAAGGCGCCGTGGTGGTCAGGGAAAATATCATTGACTGCAACCGCTCTGGCCTTATGGTCAATGATTCATTTTACGGACGGTTCAGCGGTAATGTCATTACGAACAACTTTGAGACAGGCGTTGCCCTGAAAAACAGCGACAATGTTGATCTCAGCGGGAATTTTATACAGGGCAGCGGCTTTAACGGGATAAATATACTCTCTTCCGGAGCGGTGATTAAAGGCAATGTTATTTCAGACAATGGGGAGAGGGGCATAGGCATACAGTCTTTTACCGGGACCATTACTGAAAACTCAATAACAGGAAACGGTATATACGCCATTGAAAATGAAGGCGCGTCGGATATCTCTGCGCTGATGAACTGGTGGGGTGACGGTAACACAGATGATGCAATATTTGATAAAGGTGATGAACAGGGCAGGGGCAAGGTCGATTATCTGCCTGCGAAAAAAGGACCGGTGAATTATACATGGCCTGTGAGAACGGTCTTGTCCAATATTACATGGAATAACAGTGTTCACATCCGGGACCAGGTTGAGGTGCGTTCCGGTACTACGCTCACAATTGCCCCCGGGACAAAGGTCTATCTTTCAAAGGGCGCGGGTATGAAGATCAGCAGTGCGCGGCTCATTGCAGCAGGAGAAAAAGACAGGAGGATCACCTTTACCTCACTTGAAAAGAGTGACAGCAGCTTTTGGGACGAGATACTCCTTGAGCATGCGGACGGCAGTGTGATTTTATATTGTGACTTTGAACATGCGACCTGGGGGGTCCACAGTCATTTTACCGCCCTGAAAGTAAATAACTCCCGGTTTATCAGGAACTTGGGGGGGATGAGGTTCAGGAGCGGGCCCATTGAAATTACCGGCTCTCTGTTTAAGGAGAACGGTATCGGGATGAGGGCCTTCATGGCAAATGCGCTGATAGAAAAGAATGATATATACGGAAATGAAACAGGGATATTTGTCCGGGAAGGCGGAGGAGGGCTGACGATCAGAAGGAACAATATTTATTCCAATACAAATTATAATGTCAGGGCAGGTGATTTTAATACGGAGGATGTTAACGCAAAGGAAAACTGGTGGGGAACTGCAGGTCCTGCCGGGACCATCTTTGACGCAAGAAGAGAGCCCGGCATAGGCACGGTTGTGTTTGAACCGGTTTTAAATGAAAAGGTGGAGACCGGAGAGTGAAATTTAACAGAATCATAATAAGTGCCGTTATTATATTCGTAATCACTTTGACTTTTAATCCAGCCATAGCACTGGAAAACTCCGTTCTAAAAGGACGGGTAACAGACGTGGATGGTAAGGCCGTAAAAAGCGCCGAGCTGTTTATTTACAGGACAACTGACACGCGGAGGCCCGCGGATTTCATATCCGCCAGGACTGATACACTGGGCAGGTTCAGCATGACTGTGCCTGCCGGAAAGTGGTGGGCCGTGGCACGGCTTCGAAAGGGTGAGAAATACGGGCCGCTGGCAACCGGAGACAAGCATTCAGGTGAACCGCTTGAGATTGAACTTGAGGCAGGCAAGGTAATTGAGAAGGACTTTAAAATAGCTGATATCAGAGAGGCTGCCCGTCTTGTCAGGAAAACACGGGAAGATTACTATAAACTAACAGGAAGGATCATCGATCACAAGGGCGCCCCTGTCGCATATGTTTATGCGATAGCCGCCAGGAGCAAAGACATGCCTGAGATACCTGCTTATGTATCGGCATGGACGGATGAGAAGGGGGAATACACACTCTATCTTTCCCCCGGGAAATACTTCACTGGATACGCCGGGGAATTTCCTCTCCGGTCTCATTACCGTATTACCGGTGAAATAACTATTGAGGGAGAGAGAAATAGTTATGACATTACAATTGACACAAAAGAATAAAGGCACGGTTATATGAAACGGAAAATGAGGACAACAGCTTTAATTTTATTGCTCTCTGTGCTCCTGTCTTTCGGTGTAAGATCGCAGGCCTGTGTGGGCAGGATTATCAATATAGGCATAACAAATTCGGTGAATGAAAATCTGCTTGCCGAACTCGTTTCCGTGCTTATAAACGAGAGGACCGGGACCACGGTGAACATCAAGGTGTTTGACAATGCGAAAGAGCTTTATGATTCCGTCAAGAAAGCAGAACTGGGAATAATCATAGAAAACACTGATCACGCGATGAGTATGCTGAACATGCCCAATAGCAAAGACAAAGAAAAAGATTATGACATATCTAAAAAAGAATTCAGGGAAAGAATGAACCTTATCTGGCTAAACCCGTTCGGTTTTTTGCCTGAAGAGAAGGGCAGCGGCAAATATTTTTATGCTGCGGTGATAACTGAGGATGTGCTCATTAATTTTCCAGCGCTTCCAAGGGTCATTAATAAGCTGAACGGCATCTCAAATGATACGGATTTCAATAAGGTGGTCAAGGCCGTTAAATCAGGGGAAAAAGTCAGAAGGGCTGCAAGGGATTTTTTGAAGAAGAAAAAACTTATATGAAGCAAGCGGCCGGCGTGTAAATGAAATCTTCCGGGAAAGGAATCAGATGGCCATACTATTTACTTTCATCCAAAGAGCTGACAATAGGTCTTTTGCCGGTACTGTGCCTGCTGCTTGCGGTGACAACTTTTACAGAGGGGAATGTCCCTCTCATATGGAATATTATCAGCGGACTGTTGTGGCTGCTGGTTATAAATCTCTCCTTATGCACCATTCAGAGAATAAAGATACTTTCAAAACCTATTCTCTTGATACACGTAGGCGTCATAACCGCCTTTATCGGCGGCGGCATCAGTTCTCTCGGCTTCGTGGCCACGGTGAATATCTATGAAGGGGACGTTGCTGATAAGGTCTACCGGTGGGACCTTGCAAAGGATATTTCCCCGGGTGTTAAGATCATGATTAAAAAACTTTATGAGGAATACTATCCGGTCCCGGTCAAGGTGGGAGTGTTAAGGGGCGAAGAGAAGTTTGGATTATTTATTCTTAAGACCGGGGAAGACTTTGTTATGGAAGAATATACGGTGCGGGCGGATGAACTCGAACTCTACGCGAAGAAGCTTAAATTGAGCGTATATTATAAAGGTGATTTTATAGGCAGCGCCGATACGTCGGGGGCCGGCACCCTCCCGGAGGGTTTTCCCTTTGCGTTTAAACTGGTTGCATACCAGGACCCCGTTATAAAAAAGACCTGGGTGGATATGGGCTTGCTCCGGGATTCTGAAATGGTCGCGGAGGGCAAGGTTGGTGTGAACAGTCCCCTGAAGTGGGGGGGGATGAATTTCTACCATACGGCAACGGACCGTGACACGGCAGGCCGGCCGTTTGTGGGCATACAGATAACGAGGGACCCCGGTACTGTGTATGTTTACACCGGTTTTATTATCATTGCCCTGGGCGGGGTATATTATCTGCTGAGGAGAATGCATGGACTCAGGTAGAGTAAAAATATTAAAGTAGAGTTGTAATCGGGATTGCCGGGTTTTTTTGTTTTTGTTGTCGACAAAGAGTATTTGCTTTATTAACCGGCTTGTAATTATTTTAATAATGAGGATGATCAATTGACAGGCAAGAAAACAACGGTCATTTCAATGTTCGTACTTTTCATAATAGTAATATTTTTATCCTGCCGGCCGGAGCCTTCCTCAGTCAAGAATGAGAAGGTAATAAAAATCGGCTACATGATATGCAACAGCGAGGAAGAGACACTATACAGGTTCAGGCCGTTGACAGAATATCTCGGGAAAAAGCTGGGTGTAAGGACAGAGGCGGTAGCTATTAATACGATTCAATTTACAAAGGAAGCCGGGAACCTGGATTTCACTCATACCAATTCACTGCTTTATATCATACTGAACCGCTTCCACGGAGTGAAGGTCCTGACTGCGGATGTCCAGGGATCGCTCGGTTTTAAATCAGCCGGCGCTATTGTAACGACAAGAGACAGTGATATAAAGACGGTAAAAGACCTGAAGGGCCGGAGCATGATCTTCGGCCCGATGCTGGGGCCCACGGGTTATTTACAGCAGTATGACCTGATGCTTAGCGAGGGAATCAATCCGGAGGATGATCTGTCTTTCTATACGATACCGACCGGCACATATAAACACGAGAAAGTCATATACAGCGTTCTTTACGGCAAATTCGACGCGGGGGCTTTTCAGATGCTCGATTTTGAAAAGATGATCGAAGACGGTAAAATTGTCTCTGATGATTTCAGGATAATCGCAAAAGGCGATCCGATTCCGTACTGCACGTTCGGTTACACGCAGAGGGTAGAGGACTCATTTGCTGAAAGATTTAAAAAGGCCCTGCTGGAGCTCAAAGAGTCGGACACTGTGGAGATAGACGGAGAAACGGTGAGTGTTCTCAGGAGGACGCGTCTTGAAGGTTTTGCAGGGGTCAGGGATGAGGATTATGACATTGTAAGGGACCTCGCAAAACGGACAAATATGCCGCCGTATCAAAAATATTGACGGTGTAATATTTGTTATAATTATGAAAAGACTTGATGAAAGGTGGTGTCGAAAATGGATTTACTCAAGGAAGCAACCGTTCAGTCTATAAAGCGTCTTCCTGACGGCTGTTCTGTCGAAGATATTATGTATGAGATAAATTTTATTGCTCAGGTTCTTGAAGGTCTTAAAGACGCTGAAGATGGGAAATTGTTATCGACTGAAGAACTCCTTGCAAGAGTTGACCAATGGGGAAAATAAAGTGGTCGGAAAAGGCAGGCAGCCACTTGCAGGCAATTCATGATTTCATTGCGAATGATTCCAGAACATACGCCATCCGGTTCATAAAATCTCTAATCAAAGCAGCTTTAAAACTTGAGAAGTCTCCTCGCTGCGGACGCATTGTTCCTGAGTTTGAAATATATGGATTCAGGGAAGTCATTTATCAAAATTACAGGATCGTTTATAGAATCAAGGACGACGACCATGTTGAAATACTTGCAGTCATTCATTGTGCGCGAGATTTTAAAACAACTTTCTCTCAGGAGTGGGAACTAAATTGAAAATAATTTCATCCCGTATTTCCTTGCCTAACCGTTAAGCACACGTTTAAATTGATTATAATAAGGCCATATGGACAAGCTGGACAAATTTTCTATAATTTTTATCCTGATATTCATTGCAGCCATTGCCGTTGTCAGCTCTGAATATCGCAGTGATTCCGGAAAGAATATTAATAGTTCATTAACTCACTCAAGAAACGCAGCGGAAGCGGATGGAATTTCAGGCGATCAGTTAAACATGCTCAAAAAACTAATAGAGACAAACAACCTTCAGAAGGCAGAAGCCCTGCTGAATGAGCTGACTGGAAAATATCCGTATGACGGGGAGCTTCACATGCTGATGGGCGATGTGATGATGCGTAAGCAGGATGCTGTTGGCGCCATTTATAAATATAAAGACGCGGTTGACTTGAATCCGGATTACCTGGATAAAAAGACACCGTTCTTCCAGGGTTACAAAATAAAGATTGCCATAAATGAAGCAAAGTTGAGGATAAATGAGACTCTCTCAAAAAAACCGGGCGATCAGGATATGAAGACGGCGAAGAAAAATGTGTATTATCTTTTAAGAAAGCTGGCAGGGTCCTGTGGGTAAAACAAAATTCTTATTGACTGGGAGCATTCTCGGCATAGGGGCGGTACTGCTTTCATATTTCGGCAATCCTTCGAATACGGGGATATGTGTCTCCTGTTTTATGAGAAACATTGCAGGGGCCGTCGGTCTGCACAGTGATATACGCATGCAGTACATCAGGCCTGAGATCATCGCATTTGTGCTTGGTTCTTTTATCACATCAATAATGACAAAGGATTTCAAAACGACATCGGGAAGTTCACCTCTCCTGAGATTTTTTGTAGGCATTCTATTGATTATCGGATGTTCCGTATTTGTTGGCTGTCCAATTAAAATGATCCTTAGAATATCTGCCGGAGACCTTACCGCGATTACCGGCGCAATAGGTCTTGCCGCCGGCGTTTGGACGGGTTTGCAGATTCTTGAAGGGGGCTTCAGGCTCGGGAGACCATCAGATGCTCAGCGTGCAAACGGTTTTATCATCCCGGTATTAATGTTGACCCTGTTAGTCCTGCTAATTATTCAGGCCCCGTTTATCAATTCCAGCACAAAGGGGTCTGCCTCGCTTCACGCGCCGGTTTGGATGTCGTTGTTATTCGGATTGGTTATCGGCTCCTTCGCTCAAATATCAGGCTTCTGTATTACGGGCGGACTGGCAAGATTGTTTTTATGGGGGCCGAAAGAAGTTTACGGCTGCCCGAAATCAACCGGACTTTTGATAGCAATCGGCTCTTTTTTCCTGACGGCCCTGACAGCAAATCTTCTGACAGGGCAAGCCTCATTTGATATGACTGTACAGGCGGGTCTATCTGAAAATTATTTGTGGGATGCGCTTGGAATGGGACTTGTAGGATTCGGTTCAGTGCTGATTAAAGGCTGCCCGTTCAGACAATTAATACTCTCAGGGCAGGGTGACACCGATGCCGGAGCAGCGGTGATGGGAATGCTCATCGGCGGAGCGCTTGTGCAAAACTGGGGAATCGCAGCGACCTCCACGGAGGTCCCGTTCTGGGGAAAGATTGCAGTGTTGGCCGGATTTGTTTTTCTGTTTATAATAGGACTACTCTATCGTGAGAGAGATAAAGGGCTTGCGCCTGAGTACCAGACGGGACTGGATTAATTACGAATTACGAAATGAAAAATAATAAACAAAATAATGAGTGCCGGGTCCACGGAACGCCGCATAGGGCGGCTAACAAGACGCTCCTGTTTATGGTATTTGCATCTTTATTACTGATAATTTGGCATGTGTGGGTTTACGGCCCGACCGGTCAGGCGGTACGACCAGAGTTATCACAAAAAGCGTTTCCCGTGTTACTGGGAAATGAGATTTGGGATATGATCTTCAACGGACATGGTTTGCTTGCTGAATTAAAAGATATTTTGCCGTATTTTATAATCGGGATACTTTTAGCCGGCTTCATCCGCACATACAAGCTCGCTGTCAAACTAAGAAGGACTCTCAACCGGCATGGTTTCTTCAGCATTTTTTTAGCGTCGCTGATAGGGTTATTAACTCCTCTGTGCGCCTGCGGCACTTTGACGACTGCGGTAAGTCTGCTGTTTGCAGGACTACCGTTAGCGCCCGTTATGTCCCTCCTTGTAACTTCTCCGCTGATGAGCCCGACAACATATCTGATTACGCTCAGCGACCTCGGTCCGGAATGGACGGTGATCAGGACTATTGCGGCGTTTTTGATGGGTATTTTTGCCGGGGTACTGACCCATCTCATCAGGAACAAGGGTTTTCAGACAGAAACTATTTTTATTGAAGGCGCGGTCCCCAGAGGTGATTTTCATGATGATAATTATCCTGACGAACGACTGAGGTGCAATTGCAGGGAGAAATTCGGCAACAGAATAGCGGCACGGACGGGTAATATGTTCATCGTCTTTCTGGCAAAGTCATCGGAGATGCTCTGGCTTGTAGGAAAGTATGTCCTCATTGGAGTTGCGATGGGGATTATTGTGCAGAGATATATGCCGTATGAATGGATTTATAAACTGTTCGGGCAGGAAGACAAGTTAAGCATAATATGGATCACTTTTGGGTCCGTCCCCATATTCCTGCACCAGATCAGCGCTTCGAGCATTCTTTACCATATCAAGAGCACGCTTGACGGCACTATGAACGGCGGGGCGGGACTGGCCTTCCTTATAGGGGGCCCGGTGACGGCAATGCCCACCATGATAATGTTCTGGACGATATTCAGGAAGAGGGTGTTCTTTCTATACATCTTCGTATGCATCGTTGGAACTATCTTGATCGCATATTCTTTTCAGCATCTCGTGTTTACCAAATATGTGGATACCGGCAATCCTGTTTTGAGGGTCGTCAGGTCAATATCCGGAGGAGGTTCGGCCGTTATTACGAAAGCGACTCATGATAAACATGTGAGGATTGTTATGGATCCGGGCGGAAAAGGTATTATCGCTACCTACAACAATTCAGTGGAAGGGCAGGGAGGCGTTGTCTTTGATTCCGGCGGTGAGAGATTCATGGAAGGTTCGGCAAATAAGTACGATAACCGGAGATATATAAGAAATGTCGCAGCATGGCTGGAAGAATATAATGTATCGGGAAGCACGAGAAACATATTAATTTATAATATGGCCGGTGGATCGGGAACTGACAGGGACGCTTTCAGTCGAAGCGCATATGAGAGTATTGAGACAAAGGACGGTTTTAAAATAAAGTTGACGGACAGAAAAGAAACACCTCAAATATCCCGATCATTGCTTGAGCAGTACAGTCAGCTCTGGATCATTTTCGGTGAATCAGGTCCGGCATGCTATTTTTCAGATGCTGAGCTGGAAACAATTACCGGGTTTTCTCAATATGGCAAGGGCCTATTGATTGCAGCAGGGAGACACCAGGACGGGGCAAAAGATTTTCCTGCCGCTAACAGGTTGTCTTCTAGGTTCGGTGTTACATTCTCAGGCTCCGTCGAAAATGCAGAGGAGATCCGTGTATCCACGTCTTTTTATTTTTTTAGCCGGATGTCAGAGATTCTCGAAAGGTATTACAGAATGATAAGATAGCATCCTGATATGAGTCAGGCTGAAATGGCGCTAATTTTGAATTGCAATAAATAAATAAAATTACCGGAGGGAATTATGAAGAACAAGAGTTTGGTACTGGACATTGCGAAGCTTAAACAATTTAGTGAAGAAAAACGGAGCCATGAAACAATATGGTCGGACAAACATTCAAAGATAAATCTTATCTGCATGAGACCGGGACAGGAGATAACAACCCATACACATCACGGGAACCATATCTGGATAGTCATGGAAGGGAGGGGAGAATTCATGGCGGCAGGGGAGACACAGGTCATAGATAACGGCAAGATCGTGATCGTCCCTGCTCTCGTAGACCACGGCATACGCAATGCATCAACGGAAAATCTTGTTATCGCGTCCCTAACGGCCCAGGGCGACTGATAAGGCGGAATGATAAATGAAAATATTCAGGAATCCTGATGTTATGTGGCGTGAAGAAGACGAGTACAAGGCGCAGGCTTATGAAGGTCTTGAAAAGGGAGAAGATGTTGAGGAAATAGGGACCTCGATCCTTTACTCAGGCGGTGAAATGCTGTCACTTAATATTCTGGGGACAGAGATATGGAAGCGCTGTGACGGAAAGACAATTGACGAAATAGTTTCCGAACTTATCAGGATATTCGATGTTGAGCCAGAAGTTCTGAAGAGTGATGCAGAGGCATTTATCGCCGAGCTGAAAGACAAGGAATATGTCAAATATGAATGACTTTCTCCCAGGCGCTCCTCTCATAATCAATTGGGCGGTCACAAACAGGTGCAACTTCAAGTGCAGCCATTGCTACAGCAGGAACGATCCTTTGGATGAGCTTTCTCTTGAATCGCTTTCCAAATGCATTAAAGATGTTGCTGACGCCGGTGTGCTCTCAATCAATTTCGGCGGCGGTGAGCCCATTTTAAGAAAGGACCTTACAGATATTTCAGAGTACGCTTCAAGGCTGGGCCTGCGGGTCTCCATGAACAGCAACGGGTACCTGCTCGACAGGGAAAAGGCGATTGAACTCAAAAGACGCGGCTTTTCAAAAGTAGGAATAAGCATAGATAGTCACATTGCCGAAATCCATGATGACTTCAGGGGGATCAAAAGCAGCCATGAACGGGCTGTTCAAGCCCTGTTATTCCTGAACGAAGCAGGGCTTGAAACCTCCATATCGACCGTTATTTGCAGGATCAACCATAATGATATTCATGAGCTTATCGAGTTTGCCGTCAGGAACCAGGTCAGGCAATTGAATTTCCATAATTTCAAATGCTCCGGGCTGGGTTATTCAAATAAAGACAGCCTGGATTTAAGCAGTGAAGAGTGGAGTTCATTCTATCGTAACGCAATGGAAGCAAAACAAAGGACGAGAGGACTGGAGATATCATTAGATGATCCGATAATAGCTCTGCTGGGGAAAAACGATAAAGATTCAATCGTTAAGGGGAGCATCTGCGGGAAGCTTTCCTTGAATATTAAGTCGAACGGGGATATAACCCCCTGTGGATTTATTCCGATAGTTATAGGCAATATTTTGAGAGACGCTCTTAAAGATTTGTGGAGAAGCTCACCTGTCCTGGAAAAAATGAGAAATAAAACTCCAACGGGTAAATGCGCTGACTGTGGGCATTACGATGACTGCCTCGGCGGCTGTACTGCAAGGGCGCTTGCCCTTACTGGAGACATGAACAACCCTGACCCGCACTGCTGGCGCAGGGAATAAATGTCAAATGCCAAAATCCATTTGATATTAACTAACTATGAACAATAACTTAATAAACCCCTTCATCATTTATTGGGACATTAATCCATCTACATGCGATGCCGATATCGCAATGCGAATTTGTGATGAACTGATCGAAGCCAAAATCTTCGTTCTAAACTTGAGGGACATTTCCACTCCATTAAGTAACGAAACCATTAGGATTCTGAAAAGATTGAGAAGCGAGCGCATTAAAATTAATTTAACTGTGAAAAACACAGCGCTGGATCAGTTTAATCCGGATACTATAAAAGATACTGAATTGACAAAACTGTATATAGAGTTTGGGCTGCTTGAGGACTTACAGTCTTCATTGGCGGAGATATCGCGTTTGATTGCCCGGGGCTTACCGTTTGGGTTATCTTTTTATTTAAATGAAAAGAATTTCAAGGACCTTCCTGCCGTCATTTCCTTTTGTATTGATAATAGTATTAATGAGCTTAAGTTCCCGATTCAGAGGGTTGATGAGGGGGGGATATTTTATCCTGACCCGGAGACTGCGTCCCGGGTTAGTAAAGAAATAAGAAAAATCCCGCTTGACTGCCTTAAGTTGACGATTCATGATCCTTTTATGTGGCAGTTGATTTATTTAAAAGATAATCCAAACGAAGGGGGCTGCAACGGAGCAAAGACCATGATATACATATCACGTAATTTTAATGTAACCCCATGCCCTATTCTGCCCGTTTCCATGGGCAACATCCGATTTATGTCCTTTAAAGACATATTTTCATCTGAAAAAAGACGGGGAATAAGAGAGGGGCTTTCCTCCCCGCCAAAGGAGTGTGGAAGCTGTCCTGTTATAAGCAAATGTATCCTATACGCCTTCACCCAATGACTTAAGGTCAAAGGCGCCAGCGATAACCGCCTCCCTGCTTGTGTTTTTTATTGCGGGATATAACTTTCTAATTGCGTAAAATTAACCTGTCCTTTATTTCAGGCAAAGCTATCATCCATACAACTCTCTGAATTATCAATCAATTGGTCGTAATTGCTTTATGGAGCATAAAGGCATAAATCTTGCAAGTCAAATCCTTAGTGTTAAATTAGGAATTAACACTAAAGGAGTACAGTATAAATACCGAGGAGAAATGAGAAGAGTATGTAATGAATAATAAACAGCCTATAACTATTTATTATTAATGAATTTTCAATCGTTGATGTTGAATTTCTGTCAGGGAGGGAATTATGGAATTAAATAAGGTAGTAGTAAAATTCATAAACGGAACCATAATGAAAGGCCGCACCAACGATTTTTTACCGCATAAAAAACGCTTTCATCTTGAACAAATTAACGGTGAAATTATAGAAGTTGATGTAGACCAATTGAAGGCGATATTCTTCGTTAAAGATCATGAAGGAGATAAAAATCATATAAAAAGCTATAACGAAACAGTGCCCGGTGGAGGCCGGAAGATTAAGGTAACTTTTTTTGATGGTGAATGCATCACCGGATATACTCAGGGCTACTCTACGGACCGGCATGGTTTCTTTATGACGCCTGCTGACATGAAAGACAACAACAGCCGTATTTTTGTAGTGATGTCCTCTTCCGTTGACATCGAGTTTCAAAGAGCATCTCTTGATGAAAAGCAATTAACAGATAATAAACAAACTCCAAACATGCCGAAAAAATAAGGAAGTAAAAGATGTTAGAGCAGGATTATGAATATGTTGAATTATAAAGGCGAAGATGCAGAATTTGGAAGAGGAGAAATGGAGAAGATAAGTTATAACAGTTTGACTAAAGCAGCTACAATGATAATACCGGCTGCGACTATTGATCCTAAGCGGATAGTAAGGCGCATTTCAAGTTCTTTAAGATCACGTTGCAAATCCATGATATCTTGTTTCGTAGCAAGGCGTTCATCAATAAGCTTAGACTGTGCATCAGCCAAAGCTTCTGCTTGCTGTTCGGTAAAACCTGACTCTTTAAGTTTTTTTACAAATGAATGGGTATCAAAAGTAGTTGATGCCATATTTAACCTCTTGCAAATACTTTACCACAAGGGTGAAATGATTGACAACAACAAATTGTTAATTATGAATTATGAATGATAAATTAGATTGCATGATGATTAATTTAAAAACAATGAAAGAAACAGTAATTATAAAGGCAATTATTTTAGCTATAGTAATCAGCTTAATAGCGGTCCAGGCGGGTGCCCTCGATTACCCTCATTTCGGGATCAACAACATAGACTGTGATTCGTGTCATTTTGTATATGGGACTCAGCCTTCTCTATTGCCTCCGTGGACAGTGCATACGCCGCAGGATATTGATGACACTCCGTATAATACACTTTGCTGGAGCTGTCAGCTTTATACATTGTATGCCTATATCTTAACTTCGTAACGTTATCCGGTATGACAACGTTCCCGGTATTTATAAAATGACAAATTGATTTTTCACCCCTCCGACAATATCCCTTTCAACTTCTCTGAATACTGTTTGCTTGCTTCGTCATCTGTTACTATCTCAATATCCTCCGGTCGTGTCACGCCGAGCCCGAGTTCGACAGCCCTTGCTATTTGCTCCTGCTCAAAAATTTTCTTTCCCATAACAGCCTTGTTGCTGCCGAGTTTTTTCAGGATTGCCAGTCCGACTGCATCTATTGCGATCCTGTCGGTCCCGGAAATTATGACGTCAGCCCTTTTCTTAGTTCCTGTCATGGGCCCCCCGTCAACAAAAGCCTCTACAGCATCCAATAATATCAGAGATGGGTTATAGACCTGATTTATCTCCGCTATCATCTTTCTCATGCTCCTGAAGGACGAGTGAAGTTCTGTCATGTTCCGCTTGTGAGTAATGCCGACAGACAGTTTGAGAGACATGGTGAAAACACCGCCGTAACCGTGAGTCTTCAGGCAGCAGGTTGAAACGATACACTCTGAATCAAGGATTGGTCTGGCTACATCAAAACCATTTTTCCAGTGGCTCTGTTCGGGTTTTATCTTTACCCAGTCATTGCCGGGCAGGTCTTCGAAGTTTATAAGTCTTACATTGAATTTTTTGCAGATATCGTTGATACCCTTTTCCTCAAAGACATCGGAGGTATCCGGCGGGCCGCTCCTCTCTCCTATTGTTATACTTTTTGCGCCCATCTCTCTCAAGTGTAATATCAAGTTGATCAGCGTATCGTTATGTGTGGAACCGGGGAATGGGTCTGCGGTGTTAAAATTCGGCTTGAGCAGTACATCCTTCCCCTTCACAGGGTTTATACCGAGAATATTTATAGCCTTCTTAATACCCGATGCCCTGTCTGAAGTTCTCACAAGAGAGATATTTGTTTTTTGACCTTTTGAGGATTGTTGCAATGGATTCCCCCCGGCAAATGCGCTGCCCGACAGGGCCAACCCTGTCAATGCTAATATAAATTCCCTCCGGTTCATTATTTATCCGTTTTAATACATGAGATGGTTTATTATCTTAATGGGTTTAACCGGTCATATTTGTTTAAAGTATATCACCTCTTACAGCCATCTGCTAAAAACAGATAAAAATAGAGTCATCTTCAGGCCAGCTTCCTTGGACACATCTGCTATAGTAACGGCATTAAATTAAAATACATCTTAAGCATTTAATTAGCTGTAATATAAAGGAAATATCATATTTTAACTTAAGTTATTTATTGCCGTTACTATAACTGCAAGTCCAACAATCTGTCACCACTAACACAGCGTGACACTTTGCCTTCAGATGGCTCTATACGTAGTGTGCGATGCCCCCAGGTGATTAGACTCTTGAACACGGGGTGCTTCGATAGATGCTTTAGGCGTTTCCTCCTTAACTTCGTGGAACCGCTCACCACATCCAACTCCCGCTCCCTGACTCAATTTGCTTGGTTCTCAGGCTTAATCTACACCAGGGGATCGCAAGTTTATCTCTTAATTTATTATAACTCTTTTTATATGCAGGATAACACCCTTCAGAGTCATGCGAACAGCCTGTTTTAATGGGATAACTGCTGAAAAATCAGGGGAAATACAAGGGTAATATTTCTTGCGTCATGTCCTTCTTTTCTTATTCATACATTTTCTTATATTCACGCACCCGGGCGAGCATTTTATCTTTTATGCTTTTTTCGAGAAAAGAGGCCTCGAATGAATTCATCGCAAGCTTATATATATCATCCGCAGTTAAATTGAGTGCTTTAGTTATTGCTAAATAATTTTCATTGACATAGCCGCCAAAGTAAGCCGGATCATCGGAATTTACAGTGACTACAAGCCCGCGTTCCATCATTCTCCGTAAAGGATGCTCTTCCAAACGGTCTATTACTTTCAGCCTGAGGTTTGAGAGAGGGCAGACCGTCAGAGGTATTTTACGGCGTATCAGTTCTTCAGTTAGTTTATCGTCATCAAGACAGTGATTACCATGGTCTATCCGGGATACCTTCAGCAGTTCCAATGCTTCCCGGACATATTCCGCAGGACCTTCTTCGCCTCCGTGTGCCACTGTCAGGAATCCTGCTTCCCGTGCCTTGGTAAAGACATCCTGAAATTTTGAAGGAGGATTGCCGGTCTCCGCAGAATCCAATCCCACGGCTATGATCCGGTTTCTATAAGGGAGCGCCTCTTCAAGTGTCTTTATTGCAGCGGACTCATCAAGGTCTCTAAGAAAGCACATTATCAATCCTGTTGATATGCCAAACTTTTCCTCAGCTTCTGCAAGGGCTTTGTGAATACTATTTATTACAGTTGAAAACTTGATTCCCCGCCCGGTGTGAGTTTGCGGGTCAAAGAATATTTCACTGTGAAGGACGTTTTGTGAAGCGGCTTTTTTAAGATATGCCATCGTCAGTTCATAAAAGTCCTCTTCTTCGGTCAAGATGCCGGCCCCTTCATAATAAATATCAAGGAAGTCCTGAAGATTACTGAATCTGTAAGCCTCTCTGATCTCTTCTACTGATTTATACTTGATCAGGACATTATTCCTCATGGCAATTTTAAACATTAATTCAGGCTCAAAAGTGCCCTCGATATGGAGATGCAGTTCAGCCTTGGGAATACCTTTTATGAAATCTTCAATAGTCATTTCTTTTCTCATAGTAATATATTAACCCGGAATACTTCAGAAAAGAATCATGTAAAGCGTATCCGTCTATATGAAAATAATGATATACTAAGAAAAATTTCAAGACAACTTTTTTGGAGGCGGTCACTATGGATGAATATGAAAGAGAAATGGAAATAATTGCATTGCTGTCTAATCCTGATAATAATTACACCTACATCAAATGTGAGAAAGATATTATTGATCACTCATGTGATAAGACAAAAGAGCAAAGGCAAATAAAACTTATAGATGTCGAATATTTCAAAGACGCCAGATTAAATGAAGACAAGGCGAACTTCTGCGATAAATGCAACCAGGTTTTTGTCTATAAACCCGGCGCATAGCTCCAAAGCGCCATAGCTCAGTTAAGTTTTACTGGACTTCCGCACTAGGCTCTGCTCTGTATTAAAAGCCTACTTGCAGTTACCAATACGCCGGCCGCTCATATGTTGTGTCATATTCATGCTTTCCATCTCCATCTTTGTTTCCCCTTCGAACGTGTCGCCTTTATAGGTAACTTTGCCGATGCTTTTCACTGGTTTACCTTCGCTGATGCAATGCACTTCCCAGGTTACCGTATTGCCTTTTACATCGGTGTTTTTGATCTTGCAGTCCTGAGCATGTTCCTTGTCCGTCTCACTATCCTGAGGTACGTTGTTCTTGCTGGTAAGACACTGGGTATGTTTAACAGCAGGTATTTCCATAGGCATTCCCGGCATTTCCATCTTTGTTGTTATTTCCCACAGGCCGTCCTTCATATCCATACCGGCTGATACGGTCCGGACAAAGAACAGCACTAAGATGGCAGTTAAAATAGTTGTGATCCTGTAATACATTATTTCCTCCTTTTAATTATCATTAAGAGATTTGAGTAGATTGTATTATACAAAATAACAGGGCGTTTTCCCTCGGTTAATCCGGATTGACCGACCAATCAATCCGTTCATGTCACTTCCCGTACTTGATGAACGTGCCGTTCCTGTACTCCTCGGATGCACCCCCGCGCCTTCGATGGTGGGTTTGCCTTTGATAACTTTTTTGATCTGTCTCGATTTACTCATGCATCAACCTCCTTCTACCTGATAATTACATTATATCGCATAATTTTTATAAGACAATACAGAGAATTATAATCAGCGAGTGGGCCTGTGGGAAGAAGGAAGTCCTTTTGCGTGGGGTAGGGTGAAGAACATCTTAACATGAAATAGTGTCTTGAATGTTCTTCTTGACAAATCATATAAACAAATGTTTATATGATTATATGGAACGAATTGTAAGAATATTCAAATATGATGAAAACCATGATAGAAATTTTTAAGCTTTTATCGGACGAGCGGAGGATAAGGATATTGATGCTCCTTGATAAAAAGGAACTGAACGTTTGCCAGCTCATGGGCATCACCGGCGCATCGCAACCGCTTGTCTCAAGGAACCTGTCTCTTCTTTACAGGGGTGGCTTTCTTGAAGAAAGAAGGGAAGGCAAGCACAGATTTTACAGTATAAGAAAAGACCTTTTAAACGACAGAAAGGCCGCTCTTGATTTATTGATCGGATATCTCAAATACGATGCGAGATATAAAGACGACCTTGCGACTTTGAAAGAATGCTCTGAGTTTCAGAAGAAAGTCGGAAGATGCGACATGAAAACTCTGCGGTCTTTTATGAAATGGAAACAGGGGAGGATCAGGGATGTTAAAGCAATTTAATAAAAAGAGGATGAGACTTCAGAAATATACCTCCGGTATATTGCCGCTGGTGCTCATCGGTGGATGGCTTTATCCGCCTCTCGGTTTTTCACTTCTGATCTGTATGTTCGGGGCAATAGGCATAGCCTTTTATAAAGGAAGGGCCTGGTGTGACTGGATGTGCCCGCGAGGCAGTTTCTATGATCTGTCTCTTGAAAAGCTCAGCCGGAAAATGCCGATACCTTCTTTTTTTAAGAGCAATAGCTTCAGAACGGTTATTCTGTCCCTGCTTATTACGGTGCTTGGAATTCAGATCTATTATGCCTGGGGCGATTCATACGGCATAGGCCGCGCGTTTGTTTTAGTATTAACTGTAACTACTACCGTAGGTATTGTTTTGGGAGCGTTTTTTAAACCCAGGGCCTGGTGTCAAATCTGTCCCATGGGGACTCTGGGAAGCTGGCTGTCAAAGGGCAAAAAGCCTCTTTATGTCAGCGAGCATTGCAAAGACTGCAAACTCTGCGCGAAGGTCTGCCCGATGCAGTTGAAACCCTACGATAATAAATCAGGTATGATGACTGACGGAGACTGTATCAAATGTTCGTCCTGTGTGGTTGCTTGTCCTGTTAAAGCGCTTGGCTTTGAAGAAAAGATCAAAAAGGCTGCTTGAGGAATTTATGCCAGTGCAAATTGAACTACCCCGCCGCAGAGCTTCGGGGAATTCTTTTGATTAATTATTAATTTCATTCAGCAGTCTTCCTGCGATTTGAGGGTCTAAGCCTTTTAAAATCTCATATTCCTTTAAGGCTGACTCTCTGTCTTTTAATCTCAGATAGGAAACCGCAATATTATAATGAGCGTTTGCAGCATCAGGAGTACGCTCTAAAACTTTTTTAAACGTCTCTATCGCTTCTTTATGCCTGCCCAATTCTCCATAAGCTATACCGAGATTGAGAAATACATCTGCATCGAGCGGATTTATTTTAATAGCATTCTCATACGCCTCTGCTGCTTCTTTATGCATTTCCAATTTTCCATATGCAAGGCCTAAATTATAATATGCGTCCGGTTCCTTCGGGTTAATATTAATTTCATTTTTATAAGCTTCGATTGCCTCTTTATACATTCCTAACTTTCCATATGCGACGCCAAGGTTATAGCTGGAATAAATATCCCGGGGATTGATTTTCAGCACATTCTTATAAGCCTCTATGGCCTCTTCATACCTGCCTAACTCATCAAAGGCAACACCGAGACGATAATAAGCTTCAGTGTTTTCAGGATGCTTTTTTATTTCCTGTTTAAGAAGCTCAATATATTTGTCGTAGTCTGTATGATTATTCTGAGGACCTGCAAATAAGATGACAGGAGAAAATATTATAAATAATATAAAACAGCAGGAAGCTGTTTTCTGATTGATAATGTTAGACATTGCCGAATGACCTTTTTAACAAGCACAAATCAAATATAACAGAAAACGGGATTAAATAAAACATAGAATAAATTATGATATTGCAGGAGCCTATTTCACGGGAATGAATTAACCCGATTAATTTTACTTGTCGATCTCCTGTTCAGCATCCAGTATTTCCCTTACTTTTCTCAAAAGATCCTGTGGCGTGACAGGTTTTGATATAAAGTTCAATCTCTCTTTGAAGATTCCTTTCTGATTGATAATGTCAGCGGTATATCCACTTGTAAACAGGGCTTTTATATCGGGGCTTATCTTTCTGATTTCTTCGTAAGCCTTTTTACCGTCTTTTTTAGGCATTATGATATCAAGAATAAGTAGTCGGATCAGATTCCTGTTTTCCATGTATTTCTCTACCGCATCTTCTCCATCCACTGACTCTATCACTGTGTAGCCGAATTCCTCAAGCACTATCTTTGTGAGTTTTCTTGCCGGTTCGTCATCTTCCGCCAACAGTATCGTTTCTTTTCCACCAGGCGGAGTTAACTGTTCTTCTGGTTTTATGTCTTTAACCCCAGACTGAATCACAGGCAGATATATCCTAAAGGTTGTGCCTTGTCCCGGTTCGCTGTAGACGTTTATATATCCATTGTGCTGCTTTATTATTCCAAAGACAATGGCAAGTCCTAAACCTGTTCCTTTACCCATCTCTTTTGTTGTAAAAAAGGGTTCAAATATTTTTTCCTTTGTCTCTTTGTCCATGCCGATTCCAGTATCGCAAATCGTAATAAGGGCATATATGCCCGGAGTTCCAAACCCGTGGCTTTTTATAAATTCATCATCCAGTTCGATGCGTTTCGTTTCGATACTTACTGTTCCTCCGTGAGGCATTGCATCCCGCGCATTTGTTACAAGATTCATCAGGACCTGCTCTATCTGCCCGCTGTCGGCCATGATGGTAACATCTTCTTTTGCCAGCACTGTTTTAAGCTCTATGTCCTCACTGACAAGCCTCTTCAATAATTTATACACACTCTCAATTACTTTGTTTAAGTTTGCCGGTTTCGGGTTCATTACCTGTTTTCTGCTGAAGGCGAGGAGGCTTTGCGTCAGACCGGCCCCCCTTTCAACCGAAGCAAGTATTTGATCAACGTTATACGATAAGGGATCTTCCTCCTTCATTTTCATTTTCAGGAGATACCCGTATCCTACTATCGCTGTGAGGATATTGTTAAAGTCATGGGCAACTCCTCCTGCAAGATGTCCTACTGCCTCCATTTTCTGGGCATGGCGGAGTTGTGATTCAAGCTTCATTTTCTCTGATATATCATTAATGGTCTCTATGACGGAAATAATTTCTCCGGATTCATCTTTCATGGCGTATGATTTTATTTCGACATTAACAGGTTTGTTGTCTTTATCATAGTGGGTATGAATGACTTCGTGAGGCTTACCTGTTTCAAAAGTAAGTTTTACCGGGCAATGCTCACCAGCTTCATAACAGGGACTGTTTATATGATGTGAAACCTCATAACATTGCTTGCCTATAGTATCCTCAACGGGCAGATTGACCTGTTTACAAAAAGATTTGTTTGCGGAGAGGATCCTGAAGTCTTTATCTATAACAATAAATCCTTCTCCAACACTTTCGAGAATGTCTTTAATGAATCTTTCGGCCTGCATGCGCTCGGTGATGTCTGTGGCGATCTCCATTCGCACAATACGGCCGTCCATCCAGTGAATTGCCCTGTCCTGGATGTAATACCATCTATGGCTGATTGTATTCTGGAACTCCCAACGGTATGTGCCTGCCGGTCTACCCTCGGAGGTAAGCAGTTTATCATTGGAGCAAAAACTGCAAGGCCCGGATTGGCCTGATTGAAGGGCCTGCCAGCAAATTTTCCCTTCTATATCACCAAAAATGTCCTTCGTATACTTGTTAATAAACAGGATTTCATGTGTTGTGATGTCTGCAACGTAAACAATGGCATCCAGACTGTTCAACACCGTCAGGAGTCTTTCATGAGATTCCGTTAGTGCCGACTCAGCCTTCTTGCGCACGACGATTTCCCCCTCAAGCTTTATGTTCGCATTCTTAAGTTCGGAGGTGCGCTCCTCAACTCTGTGTTCAATCTCATCATAAGCCACCTTGAGTTCGGACGTCCTCTTTTCCGCCAGCGCCCGGGCTTTATCCAGGGAATCAGCCGTTGACACAATAATCCGCCTTGATGCATAAATAATAGCCAGACTTACTATCGAAATCCCCACGATCAGGACAATAAAATTTGTCCAGAAGTCCTCTTCGGCTCCGGAAATATCCTCTATCAGTTCCCCCTTCAGGGGAGCTGTTCCAACGATCTGATCGGAAAACCTTATCAATGTCTTCCGCTTTGTTTCGATCATGGCGGTCTCTCTATTTTTTATTGAAGATAAAACCTCCTGATCGCCAAAGTAAATCTTAAGTGTTAACTGGTGCTCCCTTGCAAAGTCGTCTGCCATTTTCTGATCCAGATATTTCCCGACAGTCAACACACCGATTGGTCCATAGTTGCCCTCCAGCCGCTTCAGCGAAAGTAGTAATAATTTACCATTGTAAATGGCTGCAGTCGGACGATTAACCGGACTGCTTGCCGTTTCCATCACCAAGGGATACAACTCATCTGATTTTCCGAATATGCCGGGAGTATCCGCCCTTGCCATGGTAATCCCGTTTAAATCATATATATTAACAACGTCGAAATTCATAAAGTCATGATAGGGAATAATTTCATCCAGCAGCTTGTCGATATTACGTATGGTGACGCCGTCAATGAAATTCCAGTTGTTACTCAATGCTCTTATTAAGCTGTGATTTTTTTTCTGTTGAGTATCAAGGAGGTTTATCAAGGCGTTTTTATGTTTCTTCGTAAGGGTATCCGCCTGTTGCTGGAATGAAGTATATTGCAGATAAGAAACATGACTGATACCGGCGATGAAAAGTGCCAGCATAAATAATGTTGGTATAAATAATCTGATTTTAGTATTTAACATTGAGTTTATCCAGATAGAGGCTTTAAATAAATAATTGCCCTGCTGAAGTTTTATTTTGTCTTACTTTCCTCTTCTATCAATAAACGCATTTCATCGTAAAAGCTGTCGGGCCGGACAACAAAGCCCGCAGTGGGCAGCCCCTTCAACAGGGCCGGATTGATCGTCGGCAATACCTCTCTGATTTTGTCCGCTATTTCCGCCGGCAGCGAAGGATGCGATACAATCGTCAGATTTGGAATCGGCGGTGTTTCATAAAGGACCTTAAATACATCTCCGTGTTTTTTCTTTGCCTGGTTCCAGTTGTAGTCCCATGTAGCGCCTGCATCAATACTGCCTGCAGCGATTGCATCAGTAACACGCGGATGACTTCCCAGAAAATAAACCTTGCTGAAGTACACTTCCGGAATAATACCTTTTTCCCGGAGCACTGCATTGGGATACTGATACCCGCTGGTTGAATGGCGGTCGACAAATGCAAATAATTTCCCTTTAAGGTCATCTATGCCGTTAAGATCTTTACGCGTTTTCAGGGCAAGAATATATCCATGATATGCATCGACCAGTTGCATTTTATCCGGGTTCCATTGCAGTTCGGTCAGGAGAAGTTTGATCCTCGGGTTTTTCTGTTTGGCTATAACATACGGGACAGGGCCTAACCCTGCCAGCTGAACTTTACCCTCAACCACCATATTTATCATTTCTTCATAAGATCCGCCGCCTACGAAGTCAAAATGACAGCCGACTTGTTTTCCCAGCCAATTAAGCATTGGTTGATATAATCCCCGTATCTCGTCAACCGTCTGGCCCTTCTGGTAAGGTGGAATACCGAAATGATAAAGTGGAAGTATGTCTCCCTGCAGTGTTTTTTTCTCTTGATTTGTAGTTCCTTCAGCAGGAGATGAGCCAGTTACATTACCGGCACGGGCGGAGAAGGGTGTGACAGATATAAGCACACTTGTAATAATTATAATATATGCTATCTGTCTCAATATTAAATTAAATTTATTGATAATTGAACTGATTTGCAAAGAAGGGTTTTTCTTGCTTGTTTCTGTTATCATGGCAATTTATTCTTTTTGTGATAAATCGATATTTGCTAACTAATACATTTATATAAAAGAAAATTCATATATGTCAGGCTCTCGCATCAAGCATCATGCATCGAGTTGTAAATGCATTTATTAGATCATATTCTTAATTGCAAGAATATAATTATATATATGCATTGTCAAATAATAAAATGTGAGGGTTGAAAATAACAGCATCGATCATGATAGTTACTGTTTCATGCGTTATATTCTACTTTAAGTTACGTAGAACTTCCTGTGGTCTCTGCCGCAGGGTTTTTCACATGGTCTTTCTATATCCAACTATCTTTATCGGCTTTTTCATAATATAGTTAAATCGGTCTAATTAACATATATTAAGTACGTATTATCAATGCCTTTGGACTAGCATTACATGGCATGCATATTCGAAGTAGCCAGCCGATTGTCTCCCAGCACCTTAAAAAGGCTCTCAGGAACGGCGCAAGGCTAGATTGTTGCCGATCCCAGAAGGATTGAACTAGTTAATATTCCAATGTCTGGCTCAATCTGCGACCCGGAAGCAATATTGCATTGCTCAACGGACTTATTCATGTCATTTTAAAAGAAGGATAGGAGTACCGTGATTTCATATCGAAAAGGACGGAGGGCTTTGAGGAGCCAAAAGAAAAAGTCATGGCATATACTCCTGAAAGAGTGGAACTGCTAACGGGTGTTTCTGAGGTGGAGTCTTCATTTACAAAAAAGAGGAGAAGAGAGGGCGCATTACACTCTCTCCCAAGGATGGAGGATGTGATCAGTACCCTCCATTGGGGTTTATAAACCTCTCAGTTATTAATAACTGAGAGGTTTATAATTAACTACTTCTTCTTTGTTTTTTTCTTCGCTGCCTTCTTGGCGACTTTCTTCACAGCCTTTGCAGCCTTCTCCTTCAGTACCGCCTGTGCTGCCGCAAATCTTGCAATCGGCACTCTGAACGGTGAACAGCTAACATAATTAAGCCCGATATTGTGGCAGAATTCCACGGACTTCGGCTCGCCGCCGTGCTCGCCGCAGATTCCAAGCTTCAGGTTCTTCTTTACCTTCCTTCCCTGCGCAACAGCTATTTTCATGAACGCGCCGACGCCTTCCTGGTCGATGGTAATGAACGGGTCATCATCCAATATCTTGTTCTCTACATAGAATGGAAGGAATCTTCCAGCATCGTCCCTTGACAGTCCGTAAACGGTCTGCGTCAGGTCATTTGTGCCGAATGAATAGAAATCAGCGATCTTGGCAATCTCACTTGAAGTTACACATGCGCGGGGCAGTTCGATCATTGTGCCCACAGTGTAAGGGACCTTAATGTTATATTTTTTCTGCACCTCTTTTGCGGTGGAGATAACTACCTTTTTCATTGCCGCGAGTTCATTGACATGACCTACAAGAGGGATCATGATTTCAGGTATGACCTTTACCTTCTTCTTTGAAAGCTCGCAGGCGGCTTCCATTATTGCCTGTGCCTGCATAGCGTAAATCTCCGGGTAAGTAACGCCAAGACGGCAGCCGCGATGGCCGAGCATCGGGTTGAATTCATGGAGCGATTTGTTTTTGTTATTTAACGTTTCGAACGGGACTCTCATGCTCCTGGAAAGGTCTCTTAAGTCTTTTTCCGTATGAGGGAGGAACTCATGAAGAGGCGGGTCAAGTAATCTGACTGTGACCGGCAGGCCTTTCATTGCCATGAATATACCGAGGAAGTCTTTCCTCTGGAAAGGGAGCAGTTTGGCAAGGGCCTTCTGCCTTCCTTCAAGAGTATCTGAGAGGATCATCTCTCTTACAGCCTTGATCCTGTCCGGTCCGAAGAACATATGCTCTGTCCTGCAAAGACCAATACCTTCTGCTCCGAACTTTATTGCAGCAGCAGCATCTTCAGGAGAGTCTGCATTTGTCCTTACTTTGAGAGTCCTGACCTGGTCGGCCCATGTCAGGAGCTCTTTGTACCACTTGTTGTGATCAGGATTGGCAGGAATGAGATGGAGCTGTCCTTCATAAACTCTCCCCTTTGTGCCGTTCAGGGTCATCCAGTCGCCTTCTTTTATGGTTTTTCCGTTAACACTGATTGATTTATTTTTTAAATTAATATTGAGCGCTGAACATCCGACGATGCAGCATTTGCCCCAGCCGCGCGCTACAAGCGCCGCGTGACTGGTCATACCGCCTTTTGCGGTGAGTATCGCTTCTGCAGCATGCATACCGTGAACGTCTTCCGGAGAGGTTTCAGTCCTGACAAGAATTACTTTTTCACCCTTCTTGGCCCAAGCTGCAGCATCATCGGCCGTGAGTACAACTCGTCCCCTTGCGCCGCCCGGTCCTGCTGGCAGGCCCTTTGCAAGCTCAACCGCTTTTTTCTCGGCAAGCGGATCGACACTTGGATGGAGCAGTTCGTCTATCTGGTCCGGTTTTACACGGAGCAGGGCGGTTTCCCTGGTTATCAGTTTCTGTTTTGCCATTTCAACTGCCATACGGATTGCAGCCTGGCCGTTGCGTTTTCCGACTCTTGTCTGGAGCATCCAGAGTTTTCCTTCTTCAATGGTAAACTCAATATCCTGCATATCCGAATAATGGTTCTCAAGGCTTTTCTGATATGTATAAAGTTCTTTGTATAATTTTGGCATCGCCTCTTCGAGTGAATGGAGATGTCTTGTGTCAGAGGTCTTTCCGGCTTTATTTACCGGATTGGGAGTCCTGATTCCTGCGACAACGTCCTCCCCCTGTGCATTGGGAAGCCATTCACCGAAGAACATGTCTTCTCCGGTTGCAGGATTGCGGGTGAAGGCAACGCCTGTCGCCGAGGTGTTGCCGGTGTTACCGAAGACCATGGCCTGTACATTAACTGCGGTCCCCCAGTGCTCCGGAATCCTCTCGATCTTTCTGTATGATACGGCACGTTTTCCCATCCAGGACTGGAAGACGGCGCTGGTGCCGCCCCACATCTGTTCCATAGGGTCGTCAGGGAATGATTTATTTAATGTCTTCTTGATTATTACTTTAAATTCGTCACAAAGGTTCTTGAGGTCATCGCCCGTAAGGTCAGTATCATTCTTGACACCTTTATTCTTTTTTACCTTTGCCATAGCGGTTTCAAGTTTATGGCGTATTCCGTCGTGCTCTGTTTTAGGCTCTCTTCCAGCGGCCTTTTCCATAACGACATCCGAGTACATCATCATTAATCTGCGATACGCGTCATATACGAAACGCGGATTATTGGTCTTCTTGATAAGACCCGGTATGGTCTTTGTGGTAAGTCCTACGTTTAATATTGTTTCCATCATTCCGGGCATTGAGCTTCTCGCGCCTGAACGTACGGATACGAGAAGAGGATCGTTAAGATCGCCGAATTTTTTCCCCATTATTTTTTCAACGCCTGCAAGCGCTGTATTTACCTGGCCGTTGAGTTCCTTGGGATATCTCCGATTATTTTTATAATAAAGTGTGCAGACCTCAGTTGTGATTGTGAATCCGGGTGGAACAGGCAGCTTGAGCTTGGGATGCCCGGCCATTTCGGCCAGATTTGCGCCCTTGCCTCCAAGGAGATTTTTCATACTTGCATTACCATCAGCTTTGCCTGCTCCAAAGAAATAGACATATTTTTTGGCCATTTTGATCCTCCAGTATTAGATTTAAAATTATAAATAATTCAGAAAGAGTGCTATTTTACAAAATATTATAAGCTAAATTCAAACACAAAATAATTTTGACCTAAATTGACCGCTTCTTCATTAGAGAATCGCTCAATTTAGGTAAGACTAATATAAGTATCACTATTCCTGAAATTGCCCGTCATTTCAGGGTAGGGCGGTCGGAATTTGCGGAACTAAATTTATCTGCCCTTCTGATGGGTTTTTATTAAATGTTTTTAATAGTTATGCCGATAACTATAGTAAAAAATGAGTTTTTAAGTAAGGAGGGATGAGATGCGGCTTATTATTTCTTTTCTGGTTTTTTTAATTCTTTCCGGTGTTTCATACGGAACTGAGTTGACTATCGGACTTATTCCGGAGCAAAACGTATTTAAGCAAATGAAAAAATATAAACCCTTAGGTGATTATATAGAGAAAAAAACAGATATAAAAATGAAGTTCACGGTCCTTCCAAGGTATGGCAATATCATTGAGAGTTTTGAAAAGAAGAATATGGACGGCGCTTTCTGGGGAAGTTTTACAGGGGCATTGGCAATAAAGGAGCTGGGTATTGTGCCTATTGCCAGACCTGTGAATCCGGACGGTAATTCAACATACAAAGGTTATATATTCGTGCATAAATACAGCGTGATAGACAGTGTTGACCGTATGAGACATTCAGTTATTGCTTTTGTAGATAAGGCTACAACAGCCGGATATGTTTTCCCTGTGGCTTATTTGAGGGAGCACGGAGTAACAGACATCAAATCTTTTTTCAAAGAATACTATTTCACCGGCAGCCATGACTCAGCTATATATGCGGTCTTGAATAAAGAAGCGGAAATCGGCTGTGCCAAAAATACAATATTTGACATGCTTGCGCGTGAGGATCCCCGCGTGAAAGAAGATTTGGTAATCCTTGCAACGTCACCGGCCGTGCCTTCTAACGGACTTGCCATGAGAAAAAACATTGCTGCCGATATAAAGCAGAAATTAAAAAAGGTCCTTCTTGAAATGGATGGTGATCAGGAAGGTAAAGAAGTCCTTAAAGAATTCGGAGCGATTAAGTTTATAGAAACAACGGAAAATGATTATGCTCCTGTGTTCGATCTTGCAAGAAAAGCCGGGATAGACCTGAAGAATTATAACTACAAGAATGAATAAGGATGTTGTTTAAATGAAGCGGAAAATCATTTCATCTCTACTGGCGATTTTCGTGTTTTTTATTATTGGCGCTGCTATCGCTATGCTTTACATAACTAATACCACGACGAAGTTGAAAAATATTATCGAACTTCAGGATGTGGAACAGGTCAGGCGTTCTCTTGTTATAAATATTCAAACGGTCCAATCCAACCTTTATGCAATCAATACTCCTTATTCCAGTGAGCTTGATTCCATTGTAACTAATGTATCAAAACTTGAGGAATCGGCAAAAAAGTGTACTTCCTGCCATCATTCTCCGCGATTGTCCGAACGAATAACAGGTATCCAGTCACTTATAAAAGATTATGAAGACAGTTTGAGTTACTACATAACGTCAAGCGCCGGTTCAGAAAGAATTGAAAAGCTGAGAAACGATGCCGTGAATATCGGCAACAGACTTCTGGGAATGACTGAAGATATGTCGCATAAAGCAAGCCTCTTCCTTGACTCGGATAGAGAAAGCGCCATGCAGGAGATAAATAATGTAAAGATGATACTTATCGGGACTGTTTTATTGACTTCCTTCCTGGGTATTATTGTTGCGGTAATTTTAACAAGGTCTGTCACACGCCCTGTAAAAGAGCTTTTAAATGCAACAAGGATGATTTCATCAGGGAAACTCGGATCTACAATTACTTACAGAGACAGAACAGAGTTTGGAGAACTTGCACAGCATTTCAATACTATGAGTATTGCTATTAAAGATGGATATGAAAAAATCAGTGAAGAAGTTGCAGAGCGCACGGTGGCAGAAGAGGCGCTTGTCAAGTCCGAAAAATTTCTCAGTACAATATTTGACAGTATACGTGATCCTTTCTGCATATTTGACAATGAATACAGAATAATAAAGATTAACGAGGCGTATGCAGATATAAAGAATAAAGGGGCGGATGGGCTTGTCGGCAAAAAATGTTATGAAGTGATACATGGCAGAAGTACGGTTTGTGAAGACTGCATAATAGCAACGACTTTCAAATCCAAGGACCCATGTGCGAAAGATAAGCGTGTAATATATAAAGACGGCTCGCCCTTGTGGTCGGAGATTTATACTTATCCTATTTTTAATGAAAAAGGAGACGTAACTTATATTATCGAATATACGAGGGACATCACCGACCGCAAAAAAGCTGAGGAAGGACTTAAGAAGAGCGAGGAGCGTTATGCATTGGCTGCCCGCGGCGCAAACGACGGCCTGTGGGACTGGGATCTGAAATCTAATGTCGTATTTTATTCTCCCCGATGGAAGTCGCTGCTTGGTTTTGAGGAGAGTGAAATTAAAAACAGTTCTGAAGAGTGGCTAGAACGGGTTCATCCGGATGAGCGTCTACAGGTAGAGATGGAAATAAAAGAACATATCGAGGGCCATGCCCCAAGTTTCAAAAGCGAGCATCGTATGCTGCACAAAGATGGAGCATACCGCTGGATGCTCAGTCGCGGGCTTTCTGTTTGTGATGTAACAGAGAAAGCCCACCGAATGGTAGGCTCGATGACAGACATAACAGAACGTAAAATGGCTGAAGAGCAGCTTATTTTTGACGCGTTGCATGATTCTCTGACAGGTCTTCCTAACAGGGCGCTTTTTATGGACCGACTTGGACATGCAGTTGACAGGGAAAAGAGGAGCAGTAGTCAATACATGTTTGCCGTACTTTTCCTGGACATGGACCGTTTCAAGGTTCTTAATGATAGTATGGGACATACGACCGGCGATGAACTGCTTGTTGCCGTCAGCAAAAGACTTGAAGATAGTCTTCGCCCGGGTGATACAGTCGCACGGTTCGGGGGAGACGAGTTCGCAATCTTGCTTGAAGACGTAGCAAGCAGGAGAGAGGCAATATTTATTGCCGAGAGAATACAGGAAAAATTTGCATTGTCGTTCAATCTAAACGGCCAGGAGGTGTTTACTTCAGCAAGTATAGGTATTGCTTATAGCACAACTGGATATGAACATCCGGAAAACCTCTTACGCAATGCCGACATTGCAATGTACCATGCCAAATCAAATAGCGGCAACGCCAAATTTAAGGTGTTTGATTCGGGGATGTATGCTACTGCAGTTGCCCGTTTGAAAATGGAGAACAACCTGCGGCAGGCAGTTAAGCAGAATGAGTTTTGCCTTCACTATCAGCCGATAATATCTATGCAGGATGGGAGAATTGCCTGTATAGAAGCTCTTATAAGGTGGCAGCATCCGACTCAGGGATTTATACCTCCACTTGAGTTTATTCCGACCGCTGAAGAGACGGGGTTGATTATTGAGATTGGAGAATGGGTGCTTCGTGAAGCATGCAGTCAACTGAGTATGTGGCAGAAGCAGTTCCCTTCGGTTTCGCCTTTGTCCGTCAGTGTTAATATATCAAGCAGGCAATTATTACCCAAACTGATTAATCAGATAAAACAGGTTCTTCAGGATACCGGTCTTAAACCGGAATGTTTAGTGCTTGAGATTACCGAAAGCATGATCATGGAAAATGCAAAACTGGTCTCTCCTATGTTAATGCAATTGAGAGATATGAATGTAAAAATTCATATTGACGATTTCGGTACCGGGTATTCATCACTGAGTTATTTACACCAATTTCCGGTTGATGTCCTGAAAATTGATCGTTCTTTTGTGAAAAGGATTGGCGAGAATGAAGATAACCTGGAGATTATCAGGGCAATAACAACCCTGGCGCATAGTTTAAACATGGAAGTAATTGCGGAAGGGGTGGAAACAGAGCATCAACTTGCTCATCTTAGAGCTCTGGAATGCGAATATATGCAGGGATATTTATTTTCGAAACCTCTAAATATTAAAGATATGGAGGCTTTATTAGGAAAAGGCCGAATAGATATAATTACTTTCTTAACCCGCACCCAGTTTAAGAGTTAACCGGGACTGATTCATTCGACTATCTTCGAAAAATCTCCAAGTGAATCAAAGGATTTTTTAACGGACAGGAGTAAAGCAAGCCTGTTATCTTTTATTTGCGGATTTTTATCCATAACGAGGACACTGTTAAAGAATAAATTTATAGGCCCTTCAAGTTTATATAAAACCATGAAATCCCCTGTAGTCAGTTTATTTTTGATTTTTTCTACAGCGCTGAACAAATCCTTCTCTGAAGGCTCTGACAATAAACTTTCATTTACATCGTGCGGTTGAATTTTACCAAGGATATTATAAACTCTCTTTGCCGCTGTAAGCAGGGCAGGAAACGCCGGTTCTTTTTTCATTGCCGATAAAGACTTAATTCTTAGGTTAATATCAGTGAAATTCAACTCAGACACTGAAAGTACGGCATTGATAATATCATAACTGTGCCCCTGAGACAGTAACATACCTTCAAGCCTCTGAGTAAAAAACTGTAGGACCCTGTCTGTCAGCTTCGCCCTGTTTTCTTCTGAAGTCTCCAGGCTTTTAAGGGATGAGGCTATAAGTGAATTGATAGAAACAGTGTAAGCATTACTTTGTAAAATGTTAATTATTCCCGCAGCCTGCCTCCTCAATGCAAAAGGATCTTCAGACCCTGACGGAATCATGTCGAGATAAAAGAAGGATGCAATGTTGTCCATTTTATCAGCAATAGAGACTATTGTGCCGATTTCGCCGGAAGGCAGCGAGTCCCCTGTAAACCTGGGCAGGTAATGTTCATATATTGCAGATGCAATGTCCTTGTCTTCTCCCGAAATTTGCGCATAGGTCATTCCCATATAGCCCTGCAGTTCGGGGAACTCTCCAACTACCCCTGTTACTATATCTGCTTTACACAGCATGGAAGCCCTCTGAATCTTTTCTTTTAAATCCGGATTAATCAGCTCAGTGATAAACGAAGAAAGGGAAGATATTCTTTTCGCTTTTCCATATAAGTTCCCGAGTTTTTCCTGAAAGGTTACTTTTTTTAATTCTTCTACATAATCCCAAAAAGCCTTCTTCCGGTCTTCAATATAATAAAACCTTGCATCCTCAAGTCTGGCCCTGAGTACACGCTCTGCGCCTCTTTTTACCGTATCATTAACAGCGCTGTTCATGTTGCTGATTACGATAAAGGAAGACCTCATGTTGCCTTCCCTGTCTTCCATGGAAAAATATTTCTGATGAGTTTTCATCACCGTTATCAAGAGCTCTTTAGGGAGGGACAGATATTTGTCTTCGAAGCTCCCCAGAACAGCGGTAGGGTACTCAACAAGATTTGTGACGATGTCCAGAAGTTCCGCATCTTCATGGACTTTGCAATTTGCCGCTGCTTCTATTTTACGTATACCTTCCGAGATTCTATTTCTTCTTTCATAATAGTCGGCAAACACATGATTCTGTTTAAGGGAAGGTAAATATGAAGAAGGGTCATTAATTTTGATAGCGGCCGGAGACAGGAATCTGTGGCCGTATGAAATGTTACTGCTTCTCATTGAATCCAGCGCAAAGGGGATCACTTGATTGCCCAGCATTGCAAGTATCCACTTAATGGGCCTGAAATACTTCAAAGAGCCGTCACCCCATCTCATCGACCTGGGAAGCTGAAGTGATGAGATCAGTTTCGGCAAAAACTCTGAAAGGACATCCGCTGTCGGTTTGCCTTTTTCTTCAACCGTAGCTGAGACATATTCGCCGCGTTCTGTTTTTTTTATTACAAGATCCGTTACATCAATATTCAGCGACCTTGCAAAGCCTGAAGCGGCTTTGGTTGGATTGCCGTCAGCGTCATAAGCAGCCTTCTTCGGAGGTCCAAGAGACTCTATTTCTCTGTCATCCTGTTGTTCGGCAACACTGTCAACAAGCAATGTCACTCTTCTTGGTGTCGAGTATTCAGATATGGCGCCGAATTTAATAGAAGACTTTTCCAGTAACAGAATGAGATCTTCTTTCAGTAACGTAAGGCCTCTGGAAATAAACCTGGCCGGTATTTCTTCAGATCCTATTTCAATTAGTAAAGGTTTCATTATTTAATCCGTATTTAATTCGTTCCAATCGCTCGAACAGTTCAAGCGGCTGGAACGGCTGGAACTATTTATTTTTTTAGTAACGGAAATCCCATTTCCTCTCTCAGCTTGAGATAGCCCTGTGCGCATTTTCTGGCAAGGTTTCTTACTTTTGCTATATAAGCTGTCCTCTCTGTAACGCTTATGGCTCCGCGTGCATCAAGTAAATTAAAGCTGTGAGAACATTTAAGACAGTAATCATATGCGGGCAGAACAAGATTTTGTTTAATCAGGCTTAATGCCTCTGCCTCGTATTTTTCGAACAGACTGAATAACAGGTCCGTATTAGCTGTATCAAAATTGTATTTGGAAAACTGAACTTCTGTTTCATGGTGAATGTCACCATATGTTATCTCTTTGTTCCACTTAAGATCATAGACATTGTCGACTTCCTGAAGATACATGGCAATCCGTTCAAGACCGTACGTCAATTCTACTGATACCGGCTTTAACTCTATGCCGCCTACCTGCTGGAAATAGGTGAACTGGGTTACTTCCATACTGTCAAGCCATATTTCCCAGCCAAGTCCCCATGCTCCGAGAGTGGGGGATTCCCAATCGTCTTCTACAAACCTTATATCATGCTTGAGCAGGTCGATGTTTATAGCTGTCAGACTTTGGAGATAAAGGTCCTGTGTATTGGAAGGAGAGGGTTTCAGTATGACCTGATATTGGTAATAATGCTGAAGCCTGTTCGGGTTTTCTCCGTACCTGCCGTCAGTGGGTCTTCTTGATGGTTCAACGTATGCAGTCTTCCATGGTTCTGGTCCCAGTACCCTGAAAAATGTTGCCGGATTGAAGGTCCCTGCGCCTACCTCAATATCGTAAGGCTGATGTATAACGCATCCCTTCTCAATCCAGAAATTATGGAGTTTTAAGATTAAATCTTGTAAGTACAATTTTTTATTCTTTCCCTGAGGATAGTTGAAAGATTCTTTATTTATGAGAATAAATCTTATAAAGAAGCATATGGGTTTGTCAAATTGGAAAAAGCAAACAGCTTTCAGCTCTCAGCTACTTTATGATGAAGATCATAGAATAATATCTTATATAAGTTATAATATTATCAAAAATAATTAAGGAGGCAATATGTTGAAAGAAAAAGTTGAGGAAGTATTGGGAAGAGTAAGACCTTTACTTCAGCGAGATGGTGGAGATGTTGTGCTTGTTGATGTTCAGGATGATGGTGTAGTAAAAGTAAGACTCACAGGTGCTTGTTCGGGATGTCCCATGTCCACGATGACTCTGAAAAATGCGATTGAAGAAACAATTAAAAAAGAAATACCCGAGATAAAATCTGTTGAACAGGTCAGCTAGTTAATCTGCTTAGTGATCAATTAATAATTTAAAATTGAATTGATTTATCGGGTTAAAAAGAGTAAGAGGTAAAAAATGGAACGCATAGTTGTCTTGTATCTAAAGATGAGTGTTATCTATTTTGTCTTGGGTGTAGCAGTTGGTTTTGGAATGCTTCTATGGCCTGGTGAATCAGGCTATTATATTCCTGTTCATGTTCATTTGAATCTTATGGGTTTTATGTCTATGATGATTTATGGAGTTGGATACCATATATTGCCTAAATTTAGCGGTAGACTTATATACAGCCCTCGGATTATGAAGGTTCAGTTCTGGTTGGCAAATGCGGGACTGATAGGCATGGTGATAAGCTGGCCATTTACTGCTAGAGGAGACGCTTCTCTGTTTGAATCTGTACTTATACTCTCGGCGCTACTATCATTAATTTCTATAGTTTTGTTTGCAGTTAACATCCTAAAAACGATCAAGTCTGTATAATTTCATCCCCCTTTTTTCCCTTATGATTCAAATCATAGAATGTATATGTTTTTTCTTCTAGTATAATAATAGGTTCGTGATTTCTGAGATTTGGGAACATATCGGATTAAGATGTAATAGTGATATATAAAGATTGGTTAAATAAAAAAAGGAGGAGAGTAACTATGACAATCGAGATAACAAAAGACTCTATTATTGGAGATGTTATTAAGGAGATTCCAGGAGCGGATCAAGTAATAGAAAAATTTTTTGGTAATGGTTGCTTTACATGTCCGGGGATAAATATAGAGTCGATCGCTTTTGGAGCAACGATGCATAATATGGATCCCGAGAAGTTGGTAAGCGAAATTAAAAAAATTATGGAGAAAAACAATGGAACATAAGTGTTTGAATTGCGGGATTCAAAGTGAAAATGTTTTATTACTTTCATGCGAATATAAAGGAGAATTATTATTTATATGCGTGAAATGCTTTCCTGTGCTCATACATAGTTCTCATTGAGATGAACAGTGATTTGGATTTAAAGAACGTATAAACAATTATTCCGGAATTCCCCCTAAATTTCTGTCCTTAGTAGCAATCGCTGGTTTTTTAACTTATAGAATATAAAGCGTATGCGCAGCACTGCTCAATTTATATTGAGCACATTTTTCCTCAAAAATTAATTTATAGAATAGCATATAATGTTTGTGTAAAATTTCTTGACAAGTGTTTTTATATATGTTATTTTTAAACTAAGCTTTTCTAATTAACCATTTACTAATTATCAACTTACATTGATTGTCAAAAAAAGGGAGGAAGTATCATGTCACGCTTAGATATCAGGTGTAAAGTCGATTTGCCTGTCTATATTATTGCAAACAATAATGGTGGAAAGAGTGTAACAGAAACAAGATCGAAGTTTACCTCCCTTAGCCTCAGTGGCGGATTTATTAATTTTAAGCAGCCTCATAATGAAAATAAAGTTTTTGGTTTAAGATATGACTTGCCAAAGCATGGAGAATTTGAGATTTTGGGTGAGGTAACACGTTCTGAAAGTGACGGTTTTGCTGCCAGGTTTTATAACTTAAACAGAGATGCCAAGTTGAAACTCTGGGATTATATCAAGGAAAATATGGCTGATGATATTTCTTGCCCGTATTGTGGCAAAGAAAATATTCAAAAACTTAGAAAGTGCGACAAGTGCGGCTGGAGTCTTAATTTCTATTCTCAGGATTATATAGTAGAACATGAGAAGGAATCTTTTATTAAACGACTTGATTTAAAGAGCAGTTTATTTTCTATTGAAGATTTGTATAAGATTTTGAACTATGTAGATGTTCAGATTTTAAAAATCGGCAAAAACCTTGATATTAATGAAGAGTTTGTAGGTTCGAGTCAGGGAATACTGAATGTTTTTTCAATGATAAGACGAGTTGCACCTACTGATATTCCGGTCCTCATCACTGGTGAAAGCGGGACCGGTAAAGAATTAACTGCAATGGCTATTCATGAGAGAAGTCAAAGGAGAAGGAAGCCTTTTATAACTATAAATTGTGCTGCTATTCCGGATAATCTCCTTGAGGCAGAGCTTTTTGGTTATGAGAAAGGTGCATTTACTGGCGCGCATGCGAGTAAAGTTGGGAAATTTGAATATGCGGATGGAGGAACTATTTTTCTTGATGAAATTGGAGAGCTTTCCCCAAATTTGCAATCAAAACTCCTGAGATTTCTTGAGGACAAAATTGTTGAGAAGATTGGATCTAATGGAAGCAAAAAGGTTGATGTAAGGCTCATTGCAGCAACGAATAAAGACCTCAAATCAGCTATTGCAAAGGGATCTTTCAGAAAAGACCTTTTTTACAGATTGGATGTATTTAATATAAATCTGCCCCCTGTAAGGGAAAGGGAGGAAGATAAAGTGATTCTTGCCAGATATTTCCTGAACAAATATTCAAAAGAAATGAACTTAAGCAAAACTTTTACTTCTGAAGCAGTAGATGCTATCAAGAGTTATGAATGGCCTGGTAATGTGAGGGAGATTATTAACAGGGTAAGACGGGCTGTAATAATGTCAAAAGACTCATCTATAGGACCTGTTGATTTGGATTTAAATATCCCGGTTATGCAGATGGATACAATGACGTCACTGAGAGAGGTCAGATATTCCATAGAGAAACAGAAATTAATTGAAGCGCTAAGACATTGCAATAACAATATTTCAAAAGTTGCGAGGGTTCTGGGAATTAGCAGACCTTCAGTTTACAGTCTGAGGAAAAAATATAGTATTTAATTATTTCTCGGCTATCCCACCTAATAGAACAGAATAAGTGTAAACTTAATCCTTTAAGTGTAATTATAATTTACACTGGGACTGCTATCTTCATTAACACTGTATTCATAACCCCCTGTACGTTAAGACAATTGACTATAGGCATAATATTTGCTAAAACTATATGTTAAGGAGGTCAATATGTTTTTCAGAAAATGGTTTTCTCTCTTTACAATTCTTGACGAGTCTCCTTTCTTTGCGGAAATTACCATGAAAGAAAGGGAAAAGCTCATTAATGAATTGCTTGAAACATACCCACAACTACAACAGCATGAATCTGGCGATATTGAGGTGGGTTATGAAGCAAGCTGGTTACTGAAGCAAACCTATTAATATTGGTTTGCCCCTACTAGTTTTAGCTTTTATCATCTGCCAGGATAGAATTATCTAGTGCAATGATCTGTTCCTTGAAAGACACTTCTCAAGCGTAAGATAGCGAGTAAAATATATACAGTTTTATAACTAAAAATTTATTGACTTAAAAAAATAAATAGAATAAACTCAACCCATTATTATTAGACATTAAAGAAATTAAAAAGTTGATGCCATTTACGAAAGACCAGTAATTATGAAGATAGGATTATTTCTAATAATATTCTGGGATGAAGCAGATTTCAGAAATGGTTTAAGAAGTGATAGTTAACCACGCTTTTAATTTGAAAATCTCTTTATAAAATTCCTTATTAAATTTCTCTGATAACTAAACTAATGAAAAATATTTGCGTGTAGATATCGTCTCGTCAACATTGACATTTCAACTGTTTTTATTTTAATAATAATACATGAAAAAGGCTTTTATGCTGCCTTTACTGTTTGTTTTATTGCTAAGCACCGGTGAGGCAACGAAGCAAACATCTGTTCAGAAACTTCGCTACTCATCATATGAAAATTACACAAGAATTGTAGTTGATTTAAACGGTCCCATCGAGTTTACTCAAAACCGCATTTCCAGTCCTGACCGCCTTTTTTTTGACTTAAAAAAATGTGTCTTATCCGGGGATGCAAAAACCTCTATTCATATAGAGAATGGCATCCTCAAAACAGTTCGCGTGGCACAGTTTAATATAAATACGGTAAGGGTTGTTCTGGATATTGATAAGTTGGAAAAATTTTCTGCATTTTTGTTGGAGGAACCTAATAGGCTTGTTATTGATGTTTATCCGGTAGTTGTAAATGAGGACAGAAGTGATAACGAAAGCAACCGGAAGGCATTACCGGATAACAGCCTGAATAAAATAAAGACTATCGTTATTGACCCGGGACATGGAGGTAAGGACCCGGGAGCAATCGGTCAGGGGGGACTTCGTGAGAAAGATATTACTTTATACGTTGGGGAAAAACTCGGGGAGATAATTAAAGCGAAGTGCGGCGTGGATGTTATTTATACAAGGGACAGGGATGTATTTGTTCCTTTAAATGATAGGACAGAAATAGCAAATTCCAAAAAGGCCGATCTTTTTATTTCTCTTCACGTTAATGCAAGCGAAAAGAGGAAAGCAAGGGGTATCGAGACATACTTTCTTAACTGGACAAATAATAAAGAGGCCTTGAGAGTTGCAGCAAGAGAAAATAAAATCTCGATCAGTAAAATGCAGGAAATCCAGGACGGGCTGCAGATGATTCTTCAGGACCTTGCAAGAAACAATAAGCGGGAAGAGTCAATGAGACTCGCCCACAGCGTGCAAAATGCGATGGTTACTACTCTCAAGAGTGACTATTCTAAAATAGAGGACCTGGGTGTAAAATATGCGCTATTTTATGTGCTTGTGGGAGCCGAGATGCCGTCTATACTTGTTGAGATTTCTTTTATCAGTAATCATGAAGAAGAAAAAAGACTTGCTGTAAGCGATTATAGAAATAAAATAGCTGAAGCCATTGCCATTGGAATTAATGCCTATATTTCACAGTCAACCCTTATTGTGGATGAGGACAGAGAAAATATTCCCGCGGGTGAAGCAATGTTTCCCCCGTTAGAAAAAGTTCAACCCGTCAGTGAATATAGTTCTCAAACAGCGTATACTGACTCAAAAGATGGCAGCTTTCTTTCGAGCGGGATGAAGAGCAATTAGTGAAAAGATTTAGCCCGCAGGCTAAGATAATACTTTATATACTCCTCATCTTGGCAGTCTTTCTTTCAAACTCCGATACGATTAATCTTCTTCTCCTTTGTTGTGTAACAGTCTTTGCATTCAAGGTACCTGTGTCGACACTCAAACGCGGTGCAGTTCCTATTGTCCTTTTTCTTACATTTACTTTTATAAGCAACGTCTTTTTCCAGGAAGGGAAGATAATCTATAAAATCTTTGGTCTTCCGATAACTGAAGAAGGTCTTGTAAGGGGAGGCCGGCTGACTTTGAGACTCGTTATATTAATACTCGGGGCAAAGGTATTAACTGCAACAACCAAGGCAGAGGATCTGGTGGCCGGGATGGGCAGACTCCTTGGACCTGTGGGAAGATCAGGATTTGTAAAGGAGTTTATGTTGACTATGTCACTTACTCTGCGGCTGCTGCCAATTGTTTATAATGAGGCCATGGAATTGTACAAAGATGTTAAAAACTCCGAAGGGACAAGTCTGGCAGGGAAAGTGAGACTTGCTGTTTCATTACTGACCCCCCTCTTTGAGCGGAGTCTGCAAAAGGCGAAAGAGATATCGGATATAGGAGAAAGAATTTGAGCATTGATTATTTACTTAAGGACGGAACTGTTATTGATGGATCGTCTCCCGATGTTCTTCCAAAGCAGATGGATATTGCTATAGAAGGTGACTGTATAAAGGATATAGGCGATCTTTCATATGTTAGCGCTGACAGGACTATCAATGTCAAAGGACTCATTGTTTGTCCGGGTTTTATAGATGCTCATGCGCATTCCGAATTTGCTCTGCTTGCAGACGGCAGGGCGGAAGGGAAGATCTCCCAGGGAGTTACTACGGAAATAAACGGCAATTGCGGTTTGTCTGCTGCACCTCTATACGGGCCTGCACTTGAACAGAGGGAGAGCGAGCTTGATGAAATAAATATAAAAGACAGGTGGCGGACCTTTTCAGAATATTTCATGCTGTTGGAAAAAAGGAAATTTGCTACAAATTTTGCAACTCTTGCCGGTCACGGCAATCTCAGGGCATCCGTTATTGGATATGCAAACAAATCTCTTTCAGAATCTGATATGGAAAAGATGATGGCCCTTCTAAGAACTTCTTTGGATGAAGGCGCGAAAGGACTGTCTACAGGACTTATCTATCCTCCCGGCATATATTCCGACACTTCTGAAATTATTGGACTCGCGCAGGAAGTAGCAAAGTATAAAGGTATTTATACAACCCACATGAGAAGTGAAGGAGATAACCTGCTTGAGTCCGTGGAGGAAGTCATTAACATAGCAGGCAAGGCAGGGATACGTGCTCATATATCTCATATCAAAACAAGCGGTGAAAAGAACTGGAAGAAGCTTGATAACGTTTTCGATATGATTGAAAAGTCACGTGACAGGGGTATCTCAATTACCTGCGATAGATACCCCTACATAGCCTCAAGCACGGACCTTGATACGGTTTTGCCTTCCTGGGCATTTGAAGGCGGTCATAATAAAGAAATATCTCGATTGAAGAATCAGCGTGAGGAACTTGCAAAAGACATTCTCAAAGACTACTCCCGGTCATCAGATTGGGATAAAGTCGTAATATCTTCTGTAAGTTCGGATAAGAACAGATGGATGGAAGGCAAGAGTATTTCCGAAATATCCGTGGCTCAAGGCAAGACAGAATTGCTGAGTGTGTTTGATATCTTGCTGGATGAAGGAATAAAAGTAGGGGCCATTTTTTTTACCATGAATGAAGATAATCTCAAATCTATTCTGAAGCGTCCATATTGCGTGATAGGCACGGACAGCGCAGTCCGGAGTTTCAGCGGCATCACGGCAAAAGGTATGCCCCATCCAAGGGGTTTCGGCTCCTTTCCGAGGATACTGGGACGGTATGTGAGAGAGCTCGGTGTCTTAACACTCAGTGAAGCTGTTTATAAAATGACTGCCTTGTCTGCGGGAATTTTTGGGATCAAACGGCGCGGGATACTTAGAAAGGGTTTTTTCGCGGATATCACGATATTTGATCCCGATAAAATAATCGATACCGCTGATTATAAAGACCCCTTTCGAAGGCCGGAAGGTATTTATCATGTCTTTATTAACGGCGCTCCGGTCCTTTTGGAAGGTAAGCTGACAGGGGCTTTGCCGGGAAGGGTGCTCAGGTAAAAAAATAATTACGAATAACGAATTACAAATTACGAATCAAATATTACATATAAAGCCCTCTTGAGGAAAGGCGTACTCTTTAATAACTTCAATAATTACCCAATTTATTATAAATGCTGTAAAATACCTATTGAATTTTTTCATTGACTATGAAAACCGAATGGCTATACAAAACAATTTCACTGGCAATAATTGTTGTCCTGTTTTATCTGTTATACAAGGTGCTCAGTCCATTTCTGATTATAATAGCATGGGCCATGGTACTGAGCATTACGTTTTATCCGCTTAATAAATTCCTGCAAAGGTTTATAAAAAGACCCTGGCTGGCTTCTCTGATCACACTGACAATTATTCTGATTATAATGTTGGGCCCGTTCTCTTTTATTATAGGGACCCTTGTGAGTGACATTACCGATGTTTACAGCACTATTGAGGAAAAGGGATTTGAGACTGTGACTCAGATCCAAGATCACCCAAGGCTGAAAGCCTTATTTGAAGAGATCAGTTCGTACAAGATATTTGAAGGTTTTGACTTCCGGCAGGGTGCGGTTGATTCCTTAAAGTCAATTGGAAGCTTAATTGCGGCACATACAACGGATTTTTTTACAAACGCAGTGTTATTAATAGTAAACTTCTTCATGATTTGTTTAACAACATATTATTTTCTGGTAGACGGGAATGCGCTTGTTAATTTCATAAAGAAGCTGCTGCCTTTTTCGGAGATTCAAAAGGACAGGCTTGAACAGCGCGTAAGGGAACTGGTTATCGCGGCAATTTATGGAGGTCTGGCTGTAGCGGTAGCGCAGGGAGTGCTTGGGGGGATTGCTTTTTTTGCCTTCGGCCTGCCTTCGCCGGTATTATGGGGAACGGCAATGGCAATATTTTCCTTTATTCCGGTTATTGGGTGTGCTGCCATATGGGTACCGGCCGGTATATACCTGCTGTTAACAGCAGGTTATGCAAAAGGTATAGGCTTTCTTGTGTACTCTGTTGTTTTAATCGGCAGCATTGATAATGTCATCAGACCCCTTGTTATTGGCGGCAGGACCAAGCTGCATGCCCTTTTAATTTTCTTCAGCATTTTAGGGGGAATTAATTATTTAGGCTTTCTCGGCTTTGTTCTCGGGCCACTTATTGCATCACTATGTTTGTCCTTATTGGAAATTTATACTCTTGAAGAAACTGAACAGGAGGACACGGCTGTGTCCTGAAAAAATAGCAGGGTCAACTAAGTAGCTGTATTTTGCGCAACCAAACGTGTTACGCCTGACATCACCTACTTAATGCTATTTTTTCTCAGATCCGACTTCTCCCGCATCTTTTTTTACCTTAATCGATACATCCTTTACAAAATCAGCGCATTTAATATCCTTGCCACTTATGGAAAACTTCTTCTGGCAGGTGGCCCTCCATGCACATATTGCACATATCGTATTGCTTGATGCCATATTAACCCCCCTTTAAGTTATATGAAATTCCGTATGACAAAGAAAAGCCGTCTTATGCGTCTATTATAAATATTTTACTTTTTATATGAAACAGTTTTTTTAATGTCCGCTTTATGGATATCACTTAAGCCGGATTATAAATTACTAATACTGAGTAGGGGAGAATGGATATTGCAAAGGTGGTGGGCCGGCAGCTGACAGCTTCCCTTATTTTTGCAGTCTACATCATTTCTTCTATCTTTTCCCAGTCAACGTCGTTGCGGATACAATCATATACATGAAGACGAAGGCCCTGGGTTTTTACTCTCGTTCCGTTTACTCTTACGCCCATGACAGTAATTTTTTCAGAATGAATGCCTCTTTCTATTTCATAATCACAGGCAATCCCGATGACGCCTTTCACTTTTTTTCTTTGAATGAGTCTTTTAGTAAAACCTACACTCGGGGTGATGTAAAATTGATATCCTTTTTGTTCTGCTGATTCATAAATCTTTCCACATCCGCAGAGTTTGCATTTGGTACACATGACCCCGTCTGACTTAGAGAATCTGGCAGGGCATTTATCGTCTATGAGGCAATGAGGAAGGATTACAGCAACGTCTTCTTTCCTGAGATTTTTGAATGAATCCCTGTAATAATCATTTATAGTTGACATGATGTCCGACTTTTTCAGTCCCAACATGCCTTGTAGCTTATATGTGTAAATATTTCCCAGAAATTTTAATTTTCTTAGCATAATTTGTTTTGTAAATAGCAAAATAGTTCTATTAATAAGTCTAATCCCAAAATGCACTATTTGCAATATGGGGTGTAAAAATATATAGCCGGGCTGCAAGGATTAATGGAGCTATAAAAAATGCTTGGCATTATTCTTTAAAAAAATGGGAAGGATTGAAGAATGTGTGAGAAAAAAAAGGTTAAGGGATAACCCAGTAACCTTTTTATAGAAGATATGAGATTGGCTGTGAACTATCGGGCTGCTACATGATAAGCCTGACCGGATTTCATTAACCTGAATTCCGAACCTTCTTCAATTTTTACCTTCTTGAAGACTTCACATGACAGGCAGGAAACCTGTTTTTGCGCAAAGTCTCCCTGGACCTTGCCGCCGCAGAATGTCCCGGCAACCGCCCAGCAAATACGTCCGCCATTTTTCCCGCTGTTTATTCCATTGGATGATGCATCCGAAACAGCAGGACACACCCCCAACTCTCCTGTCTTTGCTCCCCCTGGTTCCCTGCCACATTTCTTTACTTCCCAGCAATTTACTTTTTGCATTTTACCCTCCCTTCCTCTATCATTAATAAATGCAAAAACAATGCCTGTAAAAATAATTTACAAAGTGTAAATAAATAAATCATTTAATTTAATGTGAGTGGAGTATTTTATGGGATTTTCCACCTATGCATGCGTGATTCCCCTCAGAAAGAATTGGTAATCTAGCGTAAGGTGATAACTTAGTGAATTACGGTATGAATTAACGCTATAAGAACTATGAATCGTTTATGAAATTTGATCTGAATCTTTAATAATAACTATTTACTTGAAACCCGGGTTTACCCGTTAGAGAAAATTATTAACATTAGAGAACGCAGTTATCTAATGGGGTTTACGGAGTTTATTCCAGTTAGTATAATTTAATATCTTTGCCGAAATCTTTTGTGATCTGAAAGGAGTGGAAAATGAAACTTGCCGATATGTTACCCATTGACAAATGGCTTGAGCTGGAAAAAGATATTTTCAAAAAGTCCGGTCTGGCCTCAAATGTATTCAATGTTGACGGGATGAGAATAACCGATTATAAGGAGTGGGTTAATCGTCTTTGTCCGGCAATCAAGGCTGATGACAGTGGGCAGAGCTTCATCTGCGCTGTTGCCCATATGAACATTGCAGGTATGGCTAAAGAGAGTAAGGGTACCTTTATAGGAGAGTGCGACGCAGGATTGTTAAAGCTGGTTGTTCCGATATTCGTGAATGGGGATTTTCTGGGTGCGGTAGGGGCCTGCGGACTTCTGCTTGATGACAGCGAAGTGGATTCATTTATGATAAACAGGACTATCGGGATGGATTATGAGAAAATTGAAAGTCTGTCCCATGATATTAAAAAAATAACGAGCGAAGAAGCTGAAGCGCTTGGGAAATATATTGTCGGCCGTATCGCGAAGATCGTAAGCGATTTTGAGAAATGCGTGGAGTAATTTAATTTATATTTATGCACAGGAAAGTGAGGCTGACATGAAAAAAAATGTATTTGTTGTGCTTATTTCAGTGCTTCTGCTTTTTGTATGCGCTCATGCCGATGCGAAGGTCAAGATATACCTTGATGAATCAAGGACAGAGTATATCAAAGTCGATGAACTAGACTGCTATGTTTATGAAGAAAAGGCCGGCATTACCATAGGTTTTAAGGCAGGGAACCTGTTATTCAGTTTAGGCCCCGAGGTAACCCTGGGGAAGCAAAACCCCTCTGTGCATATCCCACGATCTCTCCAGAAAATAGATCTTTATGCCCAGCAAGATAAAGC
>CAYMUX010000003.1:0-64143 GCA_964393845.1 uncultured Nitrospiraceae bacterium | reverse complement strand
ATGGGTATCCTGAACAATCTAGTGCATTAAATATCCCTATTCTTCTGATAGACTTCGTTTGATATAACTTTTTTGATCATTGATGGTCTAATGAAGACCGGAAATTCAGTCTTCTCCCCCGATGTAGTTCGGAAGTATGGCCGCTATGCCATTCCGATTTCAAATAGATAAATGTTAATAAGTCATGTAACGTCTTCATTCTTAATGTGTTATCATATCCTAAAATGCAACGTTAGGACACTAGTGAAAGAGCTTAAAAATATTTCATAAGGAGGGGAGTCTATGCAGCTTGTAGATTTTGCGATAGTTTGCGCTCTTGATGTAGAATTCGAAGCGGTGTCACGCAGTTTCGGTAACGGTGTGCCAGGACAGTTTGCTGGACATACTTGCAGGTTTGTTAGGTTTAGTAATAACAAGTCCAATAAATCCTATCGGCTTGTTATCGTTAATATTGGTGAAATGGGTAATCTCGCCTCTCTTAACATTTGTTCTGAACTCATACGCGAAGTTGCCCCTCGACACATTATCCTGACTGGTATCTGCGGCGGGCTGCTACAATCTGTCGAAGACTTTCGACTGGGAGACGTAGTTGTTAGTGATCGCGTCATTTATTATGAACCTGCAAAAATACGCGGTCTCAAGTACGAGTCGCGTGCTCACATATATGAATCTAAGAGCGAGCATTCAAGAAAGCTTCTGCCTGCGGCTTTGAGCATCAGAGATGGTACCTGGACAGCGGCTGACAGAATTTTTATCGGGCGGCCAGGTGATTCCAATGCAAGAGAACGACCTCAGCTAAAAGAGGGGAGCGTTTGTTCCGGTGAAAAAGTGATTGCGAGCGACTCCTTGGCAGAAGAGTTAAGTCGCCAATATCCTGAAGCAATTTCCATTGAAATGGAAGCTGCTGGTGTTGCATATTCATGTCGAACGCCTGATACGGACTTTCTCATGGTAAAAGCTGTATCAGACTCTGCAGGCGAGGATAAGAATGATAATTACCGGCACTATGCTTGTGCAACTGCTGCCTCCTTTGTTCACTGCCTGCTGACTGAGGCGTCGTTGCCGCCGCTGACTCCACGACGTCAACTTACCGTCCCGCTGGGCGACCTGTTGCGACTTTTCCCAGAGGGAAAAACAAGAATAGTCATGCCGAGCTTTCCGAACCCACGTCATAAAATGAGTAAAGTTCTCAACTATCCGTATAATCAACACGAATCAGCCTTTGATGATATATATTGTGCTTTACGGATTAGTTCAGCGTTAGAATCTTTTTGTGGGCGTGGTAGTGTTACTTATCACTTCGATAAGGACAAGGTCTCTGATACATATGAGCCGCTGAATAGAATTCTACTCGGTTCCACTGTTACTAATGCACACACGGAATTTTATTTGCAAAACCTTCACTTCCAGTTTGACAAAGGAAATCGCAACCACGATATCATTTCAACAACTGAGGATATTAGATATTCCTCTTCTTACAGCAAACCACGGAATGACGGGACAAAGCTGCTTGAGACCGACTATGCTTTAATCACTGCTGTCCGGAATGTCAGAGATTCTATTGTTGTTCTTGCCGGCTGTCATGCATACGGGCAATTGTTTTTGGGTGACTTTCTAAGCAATGCTCAACAAACAGACGAACTTCTGCAGCTTGTGCCTGAGGGTGATTTTTAATGTATCCTACGCGTCGATGTTACCTGGCGACAATACCGATATGGAGGAATCGAAAAGCTAGTTGTAAGAGTTGAAGACAAATGGAAGGACGTGCCAATTTGTTAATTGATTGGCGAAGTGATCCCGAAGGCGATATTGCTTACTGGCACCAAGTGGCTTTCATTGACCATAACAGTAGACGTTATCGCAAGGGTTTTTCTGGAGACGTTGGATTATATCTGCATAATGAACAGGGTGGGGTTAGCTGGCAATGCGGTATACCTATCAGGCTTTCTGCGTTAGCCCGTTCAAGGTTTATGCGCTTTATCGCTGCCGTTGCAAATAATTTAGTTATGACGCATGGGGGGAGCCGCTTGCATATCAAAGCGGGCGTGCGTGATTATAATGAAATCACAGCCGAATTGAGCAAACGCTATCATCAGGCTCTTGACATCATGACAAAATGGTATCCGAACGGACAACCTTATATAATCGCGTCTGATGAAACAAGTCGTCCTGACCGAGGCCCGAAGCAAGAAAGTAGGATCTCAAGTTCGGTGCAGCAAAGTTCACCTGGTGGTCTATTTCTTGGTATTGATATCGGCAATAGCCGCACAAAGATAGTTGTTCTTTGCGATAATAACACGACGTATATGGATGAGATACCCAGTCAAATTAAAGAGGATATCTTGCTTGGCCCGTACAAATGTTTTGACAGAATTGCCGAAATAGTCAAACGATTAACTGCCCATTACATACCTACTAAGGCCAAGTTTACCGCTGTAGGCATTGCATGGTTCGGCGACGTGCTCAAAGAGATACCGCTGACACAGGCGGCTGATCTTGTGCCTTGGTCGGCTAGCATGTGGGCGCAAGAAATCCGTGGTATTAAAGACAGGATGCAAGCAAAGTTTGGTTGTCCTCTAAGTTTTTATGGCGATTCCGAATCATTAGCCAAGTACCTCGGCATTTGGCGCGGCTTGCCGCAGACCTATCTGTTGATACTTGGCACTAGTACAGGTGGCGCGTACTTTCTTCCTGACGGCAGTTACCAAAATGGTGTTAACCTCGCAAGCCGGATAATTATCGATCTCAACGACGATGCTCCCCGCCATACGTCTACAGGATCTCTTGGAGTGTTGCAGCAATACTCAGCTTCGTATGGCATTGAACGGGCTTTTGGATTCTTTAATTCTTCAATTCCTCATGATAATTCTCATATTAGCAGAGACGGAGCTTATCTAAGCTCTCTTCTTATAAGTTCTGAAGTTGCAGTCGTAGAATATGCCAAAAGGTGCGTTGACGTGTTAGCCTATTGGCTCATTCCCGCTGTAGTAGACCTTCGGACTCATTACTATTTTGATCAATTAGTTTTTTCGGGCGGAAATGTGAGATCTCCGTTGGGACTGGCACTGGTGGAGAGCTTTCAAAGGCAATGGGACGAATGCGGATGGGGTACTTTGAAGGTTTGCCTCTTATCGGATAAGACAGGTTGTCCAACATCATATGAGGTTGCTATTGCGGCGGCAAAATTGGCGGCTTTCCGTTTTGCTGATGGTGCCTGAGACTAAAAGTTGCCTAAAAGATTCGTTCATAAAATATTCTCACGGAGAGTCTAAGCATTATTATGTCTTTCTCAGAGATGAAAGATCAGTGGCCGCCTTTGTGGCCGGATAATCGACACGTGGATGCTGAGGCGGTAGCCAATTGCGTTCGAAATGATGCTTGGTCTCGGGGGTTAGCCATATCAAAATTTGAGCAGGAGTTTGCTTCATTTCTTGGTGTTCGTTTTGTTTTAGCAGTTAGCAACGCTACGCATGCCCTCTGCATTGCTCTGGAAGCGCTTGGCGTAGGACCGGGAGACGAGGTTGTCGTGCCATCTCTGACATGGCCATCAACCGCCGTTTCAGTACTCGATTGTGGAGCTACCCCTATCCTCGCCGACATTGATCCTAGCACATACTGTCTGGATATTGACTCCTTTGAGACAAAGATAACAGGCAGAACAAAGGCCGTAGTACCAGTTCACCTTTATTGTTCGGCAGCTGATATGACGCAACTCGGTGAGATTTGTAGAAAACGAGGCATTTATATTTTAGAAGATGCCGCTCATTGCCATGGAGCTCGATGGGGAAGTCAGGCCCTAGGGTGTATTGGACAGGCCGGGGTATTTAGTTTTCATGAGAAGAAGCTCTTGCCCTGCGGCGAAGGCGGTTGTATTGTAACTGGTGATGAAGAGCTTTATGCGCGGGTTCATGAGTTGCGGGATCATGGTACGCGTCCACTCAATTACACAACCGATAGACAAGTAATAACAAGTGGCAATAATAGGATGGCTTCATTTCAAGCTGCACTTTTATCTTCACGATTGCCATATTTGAACGCAATAATCCAGAAAGAAGCGGAGAATGCTGAAATACTTAAGTCTGAATTATCTAATGTTGAGGAACTATGCCCCATTATGAGTCCAGACGGTGTTAGTCTTCAAACATACTACTCATTCTGCTGGAAGCTAAGATCAATTAAGAGCGCTGCCTTTGTGCAAAGGGCAATTATAAATACACAGGTAAAGTGGAGCAAGCCTTATGTTTCGTTAAGTCGTGGTTTTAATCGCTTCTGCTCAGGGCATCCTATAGGAAAAGCACGTGCCAATAACAAAGCTGATTTTAAGGCTCCATGGGCTGAGAAGGCTTCTGAAGAAGAAGGAGTCCGATTTCATCATAGCGTGTTGCTTGCTTGCAAAGAGCGAATAGTATGGTTCGGAAAGATGATCCGAAAGACGATTGACGAGTGTTACCGCAATCGAGAGTTTAAATAGTGGCTGTTTATAAATGCCGCAAGGCACCCAAGTAAATTTGTCATTCCCGAAGTCTGTTAAGCGGGAAAGAAAATAAACACAAGGATAGATTCCCGATTAAAACCTCGGGAATGACAGACAAAGGGAGTTTATAAACAGACACTAAATAGACAACCATAGTTTTACCTGCGGAATTCGACTATTTGAATGTATTGCTAAGCAGGTACCATTGCCGCTTCACAATGCCATTAAATAATACATAAGGCATTATTCTATTCTGCTCAGCAAAAAGTAGATATATCTACTACCGAATTCGTTGTCAATGAGTGATAACAAGCCTCAACTACACGCATAAGTTCAACTCCTGACTCTAAATTTTGATAACTGTTTTCGTCCTTCCATGCAACTTGAGCTAAGCATTTAAGAGAATAAGCAAAATCCATTCTGTCTAATGGTAAAAATTCCATTGTCTTTATCTCTATGTCATTTCTGTAAATGGAATATCTTCCTGACATTCCTTTTTTATACGATTCATAAACACCGGTTCCTCTATCGCCAAAGATCCGAATGCGGGTACTAAGTTCACCACCCGCGCGATCATTAAAGTGTGAGCCCCATATATTCAGTAGCCGGCACCGAATCCCATTACTTAGAGTTACATTAATGGATGAAAAATTATCACCTGCATCTTTATTACGTCCTAGGCACCCTCCCTGCGCGTATACCGATGAAAGATTCGCTCCAGTCCAAAGTCTCATGAGATCAATGAAATGGACTGCTTTGTCAAGAATAATTAATCTTTGAAGTCCATAATCTTCTGGATTACCCCAAAAAGACTTTGAAGCAATAGAATAGTCTTCCGGTCTTCTGCTGCAATAGGTTGACCATTCAAAAGAAGTGCACTCATCGAAGTCCAGAAAAAAAAGTTTTCCAAATTCGCCATTACTAATATCCTTGGATATTTGTTGCACAATAGGAAGACCGCGAAGGTTCATGCTTACAGCAAAAAAAATACCGGCATTTTTAATAATTTGCTCAATTTTTTTAGCTTCTTCTAAAGTAGAAGCTAATGGTTTCTCGCATAATATTTTTTTATTCGCTGCTACCGCCATGCGACAACATTCCAGATGCTTGTCGGTGGGGGTCAATATACTAACGAACTCAAAATCTTCTTTTTCAATCACTTCTTCAAAAGTCGAATATACAGAGGGTATTCCTTTTTGAAGTGCTTTATTCCGCGCATCTTGAGATGGATCGATACCTGCAATAACATCAATATCCGGCTCGTTTAAATATTGCTTCAAGTGCCCACCATTATGCGTTTCTGTAGCAACGCTTCCTAAGCCTATCAGCACAACCCTAATAGCTTTTGAAGGACACAATAAAGTGATCCTTGCTTCCTGATTTTCAGTTATGTTCTGCAATTCGTTCTCCTAAGAATAGAGCCAATTTTTTAATTATATTAAGTGAGACATGACTATTTTGTAAAGGAAGGGAATTCCAATCATTTAGAGAACCCGCAACCACAAAAAAAGAACGCATAAGCGCACCAAAATATCGGTCATTTCCATTTCAATAGGTTGATGGGGGGAGTTAATGTGTTGTCGATGTCGAGAGCATGAGCTATTTTCATTACTTCTATCAAAAATCTATGTATATTTTTTCGCCTTTTTCATTTATGCAGAGCACAGTACTACGTAATTTATATCCCTCTTTTCTTAAATAAAAACGCTGCACCTTTTTATCTGGTGAACTAAACAGTATATATGGTTCGCCTGTATCATCTATCCTTACAGGCACTACTTCATTTCTACTTTCAGCATATTTATTATGTGAAATTTCATTTTCAAGTTGTTCCCATGTAATTCCAAAAAAATCTGGACCTAATTTTTCAATTATTTCAGATTCCTTAGGTCCGTTCAAATTTCCCAAAAAAGACATTCAATAAACCTCCGACTTATTTATCTAGTGGAGTATAATATATCAAATTTATTGGAAAAAGAATAGGGTTTTGAACAGTAATGTTAAGAAGCATTAGCCGAGTAATTTTAATTGTTTTAGATAGCCTTGGTATCGGCGAACTTCATGATGCGGCTAAATATAATGATACCGGATCCAACACTTTGAAGCATATTTCAGAGGCAATAGGGGGACTTTATTTACCCAATATGGAATCCTTGGGCTTGGGGTATCTTGGTTCTTTCCAGGGTATCCAAAGGGGTTCTGAACCTAATGGGTCTTTTGGCATAATGTCAGAAGCCTCGGTTGGAAAGGACACCACGACAGGTCACTGGGAGATGATGGGATTAATTTTAAAGAATCCATTCCCAACATATCCTAACGGCTTTCCAGATGAAATAATCAAACCTTTCATAGAAAAAATAGGGACTGACATATTAGGCAATTATCCCGCGTCAGGCACAGAAATTATCAAAGAACTCGGAGAAACTCATATCAAAACAGGATATCCAATTATTTATACTTCTGCTGATAGTGTCTTCCAAATTGCAGCGCACGAAAATATCATTTCAATAGAAAAACTTTACAAAATATGTATGATTGCTAGGGAGCTTTTGACTGGTGTTAATGGGGTATCTCGCGTCATCGCTCGACCTTTTATGGGCAAACCCAGAAAATTTCAAAGAACTTCCAGAAGAAAAGACTTTTCTCTTCCGCCTCCCGAACCAACTCTCCTCAATGCACTTCAGAATGCAGGTATCCCAACAATTGGTATAGGTAAAATCGGGGACATCTTTGCAAACCAAGGACTAGAAAAGATTATACATACCTTAAATAACGAGGATGGTGTAAATAAAACAATAGAAACTATTTCCCGTACAGAACATGGATTCATTTTTACCAATTTAATTGATTTCGATATGCTCTATGGTCATAGGAATGATGTCCTTGGATATGCTAACGCATTAAAGACATTCGATCAAAGATTGCCGGACATTTTTAACGCAATGAACGATCGAGACTTGTTGATTATCACCGCAGATCATGGGTGTGATCCGACAACCACAAGTACAGATCACTCGCGAGAATATGTTCCGCTGCTGATTTATGGAACCAAGGGGGGAACAAATGTTGGAGTGCGTAAGACTTTTGCAGATTTAGGACAAACCATAGCAGAAATTTTTCAGGTTGAACCATTAAAGAATGGCATAAGCTTTGCTGATGTTCTTTAATTCCAATCAAACAATAAGTTAACATAATCACCATGATAATCTCCGTCATCGGCGCAGGTTACTGTGATAATAATATATACAGCATAGCCGAGGATGTCGGCAGGCTTATTGCTCAAAAAGGGGCTGTCATTATCACGGGCGGTCTCGGCGGCGTTATGGAAGCTGCTTCCAAAGGCGCAAAAGAAGCAGGAGGGACAACTGTCGGAATACTTCCCGGCTTCAGCAAAGAGGAGGCAAATCCGTATGTGACGATACCGGTAATTACCGGCATGAGCCATGCGAGGAATATCATTATCGTCCGTTCAGCCGACGCAGTAATCGCTGTAGCAGGCGAATATGGGACCCTTTCTGAAATTGCCATTGCACTGAAACTCGGCAAACCGGTGATAGGAATTAATACGTGGAAAAATATCGATGGGGTGATAAATGTAAATTCTCCGGAGGAAGCAATTCAAAAAATTTCAGAGCTCATTTAGCGTTATCTTTAATAATTCTCGAAACAACTATTGTCATTAAGAAATCTGATCTATCCCGATATCAAGATGAATAGGCATAATCGTTGTAAGCCATTAGTGAAAGTATAGTCGAAATTCTTATGCGTTTGCCGAATATTTTCGGCAGTATCCTGAGAATAAACTTTGATCTTTTGAAGTTGCTTGAAAAAAGCAGAGTACAAAGCCTGAAAGCAAACAGCAGCCGGTATTTTAATTTAATGGGATCAACCTCGTTTGAATGCTTCCAGAAGTCGGTGTCCCAATAATATGTAAGTTTCTTATAAATGGAATCAAACGAATAAATTTCCCTGATCACCCGCTTGTGCCCTTCCAGCAGTTCTTCAGGGGTCATAAGATGAGGGAAAAAAACAACAGTTTTTGCGTCGTATTTGTCCCAGTCTTTATGGAGTATCCGGCCCTCTTCTTCGAGACGTTTAAAAAGCTTCGTACCCGGGAACGGTGTCAGGATGTTGATTAGAGGCATAAGCAGGTGAGTATCTTTGATAAACGCTGTCAGTTCATCAAATGAAGACTGCGTGTCAAAATCATATCCCAGAATAAATGATCCGTGCACCATTATACCGTGCGACTGGATTTTTTTAATTGCATCATGATAGTCATGTTTAAGATTGATCCCCTTGTCCATGCTGGACAGATTTTCCCTGGATATTGACTCAAGCCCTATTAAAATAGCTCCGCACCCGCTGTCTTTCATTAACCTGAGAAGTTCATCATCCTTTGATATATTAATTGACGCCTGACATGACCAGTTGAGGTTATAATCCTTTAATGCCAGGAATAACTCTCTGGCAAATTTCCTGTTTGCTATTATATTGTCGTCAGCAAAGAATATGGACCTCTTCTTGTATGTGGCGCTTGTGCCCACAACGTCTCTTATTTCATTCAATACATGTTCAATTGTCCTGTTCCTGATCTTCTGTCCGTCAAATGCATGAACGGAACAAAATTCACAATGAAATGGACAGCCTTTTGTTGTTTGAACAATATCTGAAAAGTATCTGTCTTTCGATAGAGATGCCCTTCCTGCAATGGGGAAAGCCGTTAAATCAGCCTTCTTCTCCGCTTTATAAATCTTTTTAAGACCGCCATTACCTGCATCAAGTAAGAGATTTTGCCATACTTCCTCAGCTTCTCCGACTACTATGGAATCACAGTGCTGAAGGGCCTCTTCACTGCACATTGAAGGATGTATGCCTCCCAAAACGGTTTTTACGCCTCTTTGCCGGAACGATTCCGATATCTTGTAGGCCCTTTTCGCAAACATGGTCCTTACGCTGATGCCGGCTATATCCGCACCCCAGTTATAGTCGATATCTTCAATGTTCTCATCAAATACCCTTATCTCATGTTCCGGCGGAGTAAGAGAGACTAACGTGGGAATCGCCAGGAGGTAGGAAAAATATTTTTTTGAGAGTAAAAACTCAGAGAAGAATTTATAATCGTAAAAGCTTTTTCCAGTATCAGAACTGTTCTTGGGAATAATAAAAGCAATTTTCATAATTAATAAAAAAGTTTAACATACGTTATCAACAAAAAAAAGCGGGAGCAATTGCTCCCTAAGCAAGCCTTTGAATTATACTGTTTTCATCCGTTTATTTACCAGATTGTTTATTCAGAGTGTTTTTAATTCTTGACTTCCATTTATATTTTGCTATACATTTTACTATTACCTGAATTGATCGGTCTTATTTTGTAAGCCTACTTTGCACAGTTGACCTTGCAAGAAGTGTTCAATTTACGTATTAATTATTCGAAACAATTTTCCGGAGGGAATCATTGGCTAAAAATAAAATGTACTTATATGGAAAAAACTCCATTCAGGAACGCTTGAAGGCTAATCACGGAAGTATACGACAAGTATTTATACAGGATAATTTTAAGGCCCTGCACATAACTGATTTAATAAAATCCAGGGGAATTCCTTATAAAATTGTCAGCGAAGAAAGTTTATTGAGAATTAAAAACGCCGACCGTCTTCAGGGCATTGTAGCCGAGGTCAATCAATATTTATACACTCCCTTTGAAGATTTGCTTCACAAATCAGGGGGGAAACAGCTCTCTTTAATTTTTCTGGACAGCCTGAATGACCCTCACAACCTGGGCTCAATCATGCGGATCGCTGCATGCTTCGGCGGTTTTGCCCTTGTCATCCCCGAGCGCGGCTCCTGCGAAGTTACCGATGCAGTAATCCATGTAGCCTCCGGAGGAGAAAACTTTGTCCCCGTATCGATGGTCACTAATCTTTCGACTGCATTGATAAAGGCAAAGAATGCCGGATACTGGGCTGTGGGTACTGTCGTTGAAGGCGGAGAAAATATTAATAAAGTCCCCCTGCCTTTTCCGCTTGTCCTCGTCCTGGGCTCGGAGGGGAAGGGGGTCCGTTATGGGATAGAAAAGCATCTCGATATGAAGGTAACCCTGCCGATGAAAGGCGCACAACTTTCATTTAATGTTGCAATGGCCTGCGCCATTTTTGCCCACGAGATAGCGAAGCAGAGGGGTGAATAGAAGGTAGTGGAAACCGCTTAACTGAAAGATCAAATTATGAGATGATCATAGATTGTAATTATCTGCCAATGTCCTGCCTATTCTAATTTTACGTCTCTTTTAATATATGCTTCATAATCTTTTGTTACGGGAGTGTATTCTTGACCTATCAATGATGATGATATTAAGAAATCCGCTGTTGCGCGATTACATGCCGTTGGGATGTTATAAAGGACGGCAATTCGTAATAAGGCTTTCACATCGACATCGTGAGGTTGAGGCTGCATAGGATCCCATAGGAATATAATTATATCGACTTTGCCTTCAGAAATCATGGCCCCCAATTGCTGATCACCGCCGAGCGGGCCTGATTTTAATTTTGTGATATGAAGCTCGATATCTTCTTTCTCAAGTTTTTTCTTGAGGGCCTGCTCAACCATCATCCCTGTTGTTCCCGTGCAAATTAATTTATGTTCAATTATTGATGTATAATTCCATTCAATCCATTCGATCAAATCTTTTTTGCGGTTATCATGCGCCACCAGGGCAATATTTTTTATTTTTTCCATAATATCTCCTTAATTCATAATTAACTATCTGTACTGATATCAGTTATTTTTACGATCTCAAAGCACGAGAAACTTTCGGAGTCTCTTTAGAATTTTGCACTGCGGAGCTGCGGCATTTTTTTATGCGTATTGAATGGCAACTTCGTAGACAATAGCTGAGTGGTCGGCGCGAGGACCCGTGTCTTCACAACCGAGTTCTCCATTTAGCGCCTCGCTGTGGCTTCTGATCATCGAGGTTATAATCCGGGTCATATCAAACCCGCCGTTAACACAATCGTTGCTTAAACAGGCTACCTTGAAAAAAGCATAACTGTCCGGAGTGAAATTAACAGTCCGAAGTAATGATTTTGCTCCTTTCTGGGTATACATCATGCTGATGACAATGCTTGCAACTTCAGGGAAATGTTTAGCCATAAAGCCTGCATCAACCTTCTCCTGCTTTCTTTCTATCCTTGCCTGATTATTTCTGTTAAACATGTTCCTCCCAAATGAAAAGACCCCCTCCGCGTGGAAGGGGCCTTCTCTATCGCTAATTACAGTTTTATTACATTGACAGCCTTGGGGCCTTTCGGTCCCTTTTCAGTATCAAAGCTGACTGAGTCGCCTTCGGCAAGACTCTTAAAGCCATTGCCCTGGATGGATGTATGATGCACAAAAGCATCACTTCCGTCTTCACTTGTAATAAAGCCAAAACCTTTACTGTCGTTAAACCATTTAACAGTTCCTTGTTTCATTTCTTTTACCTCCTTATCTATAAACTGAAATCCTGGAAGGTCTCAATAACAATAAAAAGCCACAAAGTTAAAAATCTTTGTGGCCTCATGAACAACAAAAACTTCCAAAATTCTATATTAAGCATAGCATGTCCCGAACAGTTCGTCAAGTAGGCCAAATAATAACAGGAGTATTTGGCATGAGAACGCCGGCTAAAAAAACCGGTTCAACTGTTTGGGCCGCTCAAGCGGTTTAACGGATGATATCGTTAAACCGCCGCCTTTTCCACATCCCTCATCATTAACCTTGTCACAGCATTTGCAAATGCAGCAGGGTCTTTAGGTTTTGAACCTTCCAGCAATAGCGCCTGGTCATAAAGGAGTTTTATATATCCCTCCAGGACCACGCTCTTTTGCTCTTTTTCAAACAGCTTATTCATTGCCTCAAATATAGGATGGGCCGGGTTAATTTCAAGGATGCGTTTGCTTTGAGGAACGTTCTGCCCCATTGCCTTTAAGAGTTTTTCCATCTGAGGGTCCATATCCGCTTCATCCCCCACGAGACAGCAGGCCGTGTCTTTAAGCCTGCCTGAAAGCCGCACGTCTTTCACGTCATCCTTAAGCTGGTCCTTGATAAGCTCAATCAGCGCCTTGAACTTTTTCTTTGTCTCTTTATTTTCAGATTCTTTTGATTTATCAAGGTCGATCTCACCCTTGACGGCGGATTTAAATTTCTTGCCCTTGTACTCCAGGCCGGTGGCTATAAAATCGTCTACTTCATCGAGCATTACAAGCACATCGTATCCCTTCTCTTTAAACGCCTCGAGGTAAGGGGAGTTCTTTGCTTCATCATAGGTTGCGCCTGTTATGTAATAAATCTCCATCTGACCTTCTTTCATACTATCAACATATTCCTGAAGTGCTAAGTACATATCAGCGGTCTTAGATATTGACTGGAACAGAAGCAGATCGGAGATTGCCTCTTTCCTTGAAAAATCAAAATGAATGCCCTCTTTTAGAATCCTGCCGAATTCCTTATAGAAGGGAAGGTACTTATCATATTCATTCTTTTTCATCTCGCCTAATGTGTCGAGGACTTTTTTCGTTACGCTCTTATTAATAATATCAACCTGCCGGTTGGACTGAAGCATCTCCCTGGAAACATTCAGGGGAAGGTCGGAAGAATCAATAACACCTTTTACAAACCTCAAATACCTCGGGATCAATTGCTCGCAGTGGTCCATGATCTGCACCCTTTTAACATAAAGAGTCGGTCCCATTTTGTAATCTTTATAATAGATATCAAATGGCATGTTTGAAGGAATATACAGAAGCGCAACGAACTCGGAAGTCCCTTCCGCTTTGTAGTGAATAATTTTTGCAGGGTCTGTGAAATCATGGGAGACATGTTTGTAAAACTCTTTGTATTCTTCATCGGACACTTCGGATTTATCTTTGAGCCAGATCGCCTTTCTCGAATTCAGGGTCTCTTCTTCTTTTATTTTGACCTTCTCCCCTTTTTTCAGCTTGCTCTCTTCTTCCTTCTCAATGTCCATTACAACGGGATGTTCGATGTAGTCAGAGTATTTCCTGATTATGCCCCGGATCTCCCATTCTTCGACATACTTCTTGTCATCTTCTTTCAGATGCAAAATTACATCAGTGCCCTTCCTCTCTTTTTCCGTATCCTCTACAGTAAAAAAACCGTCGGCAGAGGATTCCCATTTGACAGCCTTTTTATCTCCGGAACCGGCTTTTCTTGTTATGACCGTCACCTTGTCCGCCACCATAAATGATGAATAGAACCCGACCCCAAACTGGCCTATGAGCTCCGGGTTGTCCTTAACTTCTCTGCTCTGTAACGCGGCAAGAAACTCTTTCGTGCCGGAATGGGCAATGGTTCCAAGCGATTTGGTTATTTCATCTTTAGTCATGCCGGTGCCGTTGTCGCTTACAGTCAATGTTCCGGCTTCTTTATTGGCAGTCAATTTGATCTTCCACTCTTTTTCGTTCTCCATAATGCTGCTTTCAGTCAGAGCTTCGTACCGTGCCTTATCTATTGCATCCGAAGCATTGGAAATCAGCTCTCGCAGGAATATATCCTTGTGAGAATAAAGGGAATGGATCATCAAATCGAGCAGTTGCTTGACCTCGGCTTTAAATTCCAGGTTTTCTTTAGTCATATTAGTAAACTCCTTTATTTTATATACCCCGTTAGAGGCCGCAGTTACCTGATGGGGGAAAATGAATGCTTACAACGTATGTTTTATAATATTTACTTGTCATAAAAGTCAAATTCCTGCATTGTGCTGAATGAAATCGTTAGAAAAAGTTGTATTGTTGAGAAAATGATACAAAATGTCACAGGAATAAAACACTCCATAACTACAATTATTCAAATCAGTGTGTAAAAAAAATGTTCCTTGTTGCATTTCACTCATGTTATTTATATGTCATTTTCCGGTGTACTAAATTTACTTAATAAATTCACTGAGAAAAACCAGAGTAAGCGACAAGTATTTACAAGTTCTGTCAATTTATGTCAAGCGATTTAACAAGCCCATGAAAAAATATATTTAGAATCAACATTTTTTAATTTGGCATGGAATGTGCTTAAGTATAAGCAGGAGGCTGAGATGATAGCATTAAAGAGCTGTGAAATATTGGATGAACTGGAGAAACTGGGAATAACTAAGTCTTCAGAACTGGTCCAGTATCTGGTAGAATATACAGCCTATTACACTATAAGGAATTTTCAGTTAGAAGTTTTGAAAGACTGACGCCTTAAAATTGGTATGTTTATTTAATGAGGTCGATCATTCTCATTGCTTCCTGTCCGACATCTGTTTGGGGATTCAGTTCTACCGCCTTCTTTAAAGCCTCTTTCGCTTCTTTGTTATTCCCTGTAGACATGTGAACAAATCCGAGGCTTAACCATATCCTCTGATATGACGGTAAAACTTTCGTACCTTTTATCAATATATCTATTGCGAGATCAGGTTTATTTGCATATTGATAGGCCAATCCGAGATCATTATATGTATCTATATCAGCAGGATTAAGTTCCAGCACCTTCTTATATATTTCTATCGCCTGGTTAAATTTGCTGCCCTCAAAATACTTATCTCCAAAAAGTGCAAGCGCTTGAGGATCTTTAGTGTCCACTCCCAATTCATCTACCGGAACGACCTTGTTAAGGTCCTGCTCCACCATAGGTCCGGGAGCAACCGGAGGCATGGAAGTCTGTCCCGGTGCCTGACGTACCGGATTTTCCTGTCTGTCTGGTTGTTTGGTAACGAAACTAACTATAACTAACACTGCTACAGAAACCGCAATTACAGCTATTAGCCACTTTTTATAATTTTCCATATGCATCTCCTAATAAAATTTTTTCACGGTGATAAATAAATTGATTCTTCAAATATCTATCTTAGCGTAACCAATACAATTTATAACATAATACTATTAAAATAATCTGCCTTCACCTTTAACCATAATCATGAGTTCATTATATGAGATTGTTTTAATACCCATGGATTGCGCCTTTTGGAGTTTGGAGCCGGGGTCCTCACCGAGAACAAGGTAACTCGTACTCTTTGACATCGAGCCGGCAGCGTGACCGCCCATACTTTCAATCAGATTCTCAACCTCTTTCCTTGATTCAGGCAGCGTGCCGGTTACGACGAATGTCAGTCCCTCAAGAGGACGCTTTCCAGCGCTTTCAATTTTAAAATCAGGGTTTGATATATTCAACCCTAAATCCTTCAGCGTATCAAGGGTATGAAGATTTTCAGGGTCATTGAAAAAACGTGATACCGAGTCTGCAATCTTTTCACCCATCTGCTTAATTTCTATAATCCTATCGGTTTCTATGCAGTACAGTTTCTTAATATCGTTAAAATTTTTAGCAAGGAGTTTGGCCGCATATTCTCCGACGTGCAGAATGCCCAGGGAATAAAGAAATCGCGCAAGGGTGGTTGTCTTGCTTCTTTCAATAGCATCTATAAGTTTCTGTGCTGATTTTTCCCCGAACCTCGGAAGCTTAAGCAGGTCATCTTTTTTCAATCTGTATATATCAACAAAATGTCTTACAAGTCCTTTCGCATACAGCAGCTCGACATTCTTCTCTCCCAGCCCTTCGATATCCATGGCAGCCCTTGATGCATAATGCCTGATGCGTTCCCGGACCTGTGCGGAACAGTTTAAGCCTATGCATCTGAATGCGACCTCTCCTTCTTCTTTTTCAACAAGGGAACCGCAGACAGGACATGTTGAAGGCGGATCAATTTTCCCCTCCTCCCCGGTTCTTTTATCCTTTATTACATTTACAACATGAGGTATAACATCGCCGGCTCTTTCAACTACAACTGTATCTCCAACGCGGATGTCCTTTCTCTCAATCTCATCCCAGTTATGCAATGTAGACCGGGATACGGAAACTCCTCCTATTCTTACCGGTTCAAGGTTGGCAACCGGCGTAATAGTTCCCAGTCTTCCCACACTTTGTTCAATGCTTAATATTTTAGTAATGCCCTGGTGCGCGGGGAACTTGTATGCCGTTGCCCATCTCGGCTCTCTTGTTTTCATGCCGAGGGCCTTCTGCAATTCAAAGTCATTAACCTTTATTACCGCGCCGTCAGCCTCGAATGGAAAGGTATTCCGCTTTTCCTCAATCTCTTTAATAACGTTAATTACATCTTCAATTCCTTTTACAAGTTTGATAATTGAGGGGATCGGGAAACGCGCCTTCTGAAGCCACGTGATGAATTCCCACTGGCTTTTAAAAGCAATCCCCTTCACAGCGCCGATGCCGTAACATGCAAGGTGAAGTTTTCTTTTTACCGTTATGGAAGAATCCAATTGTCTCACGGAACCGGCGGCAGCGTTTCGTGGATTTGCAAATGCAGGTCCGCCTTTTTTCTCCCTCTCCCTGTTCAACGCCTCGAATTCTCTGATGTCCATGTAGACTTCGCCCCGGATATCAATCTCCTCCGGCATTTCAACGTCTTCTATCTTCAGAGGCACGGCTTTTATGGTCTTGATATTTTGCGTAACTTCCTCGCCCTCGTAACCATCGCCCCTCGTTGAAGCCCTGTACAAAATCCCGTTTCTGTAAGTCAGCTCCATCGCAAGCCCGTCGTACTTCGGCTCGACAGTGTATTCCACTTCTTTATCAGACTTAAGAAATCTTTTGACCCTCTCATCAAACTCCCTTACCTCATCATGTGAAAAGGCATTACCCAGGGAGAGCATCGGCTCCGTGTGTTTTACCTTTTCAAACTTATCAAGCGGTGGAGCGCCGACTCGTTGTGTCGGAGAATTGGGAAGGACGTAATGATATTTATCTTCAAGCTCTTTAAGATGCCTGTAACTTTGGTCGTATTCCTCGTCAGAGATTACGGGCGAATCAAGCACGTAGTAGCGGTAGCAGTGGTAATTGAGCTCTTTGACGAGCTTCTCGATCTCGTGTTTTATGTCAGCGGTAATATTTGTCATTGTTTCATCCTGTAGTGGCGGGGTTATCCCGCCCTTCCTGCATAATCTCAATCAACAGCCTCAATGCAGAAGCGGCCGCTTCCTTCTTGTTTTCTTCCCTACTGCCTTTTAATCTCAACTCTCTCGATACTGTCTTACCTTCTTTACTCACTGCTATATAAACCAGTCCCTTCTCTTTGCCCTCAAGCACATCAGGGCCGAGGTTGCCGGTAGTTGAAATGGAATAATCGGTTTTTGCAAGCAAACGCACCTTCTCGGCCATCTCTCTGGCAGTCTCATCGCTTACAACGCCATTTTTAAAGATAACATCCGGAGAAACTCCGAGGACATCTTTTTTAATTTTCTCTGAATAAGAAACAATTCCGGCAATAAAAAAAACACTAGCATCTGGAAGTGTGGTGACGTAATGACTGATAAGCCCCCCGGTGCATGACTCGGCAATTGAAAGCGTGAGGCCATTGTCTTTAAACAGCGCGTGAATTCTTTTTATTGCTTCTAATGTTCCGGATTCCATTGATTATTTATTTTCTATTCCTGGGTTTGCTCTTAAATAATTCTGACAATATCTCAATAAAATATCAATTCATTTTACAGGTCAATAACTTAAATGATAAACTATTAGAGAATTTTTTAGCTGCTCACACTTCATGAAGGTAATAGAGTGCTTACTGAGAGGCGGGACGGAGCACAAGCATTGACTGGAGCTTAAATGTTTCACAAATCATCGAGAGATAATCTCATGCCGTTTAGTAATTACTACGACTATCTTCAAACAGTTGTGAATACCCCACAATCATTATTAACCTGTCTGCCAAATAGAAGATACACAGACAGCCTCCGGATTTAATCTGCCAGCAATCTAAAAATCTCGTCAAAGTCAGCAGCTTTCTTGATAAATGCATTCAGGACAGCAGGGTCAAAATGCTCCGGCTTTATCCTTCCGTCCCCTTTAGTAATTATTTCATAGACGTTCTTGTGGTCCAGCGCTTCTTTATATGGTCTTTCGCTTCTCAATGCATCATACTGGTCAACGATCATCACGATCCTGCCTTCAATAGGAATTGCTTCACCTTTCAAGCCACTGGGATATCCTGTGCCGTCCCACCTTTCATGATGGTTAAGGGCAATGGATTGCGCCAGCTTTAATATCGGATGTGAAGAACCTGCCAATATCCTTTCGCCCTGCGTCGTATGAGTTTTTATAACTTCAAATTCTTCAGGGGAAAGGGGTCCCATTTTAAACAGTATATAATCGGTAATTCCCAGTTTGCCGATATCATGCAGAGGGCTTGCCTGTCCGATTTTCAGGACAAAGTCATCCGGCATCCCCAATGCGGATGCGATTATTTGAGATAAAACTCCTATTCTTTTAACGTGCACCCCTGCCTCGGTGTCCCTGAATTCGGCGACTGATGTTAAGCGTTCCACGATGTCCCTGCTGAAACTCTCCGCCTCCTTTCTCGAGGCTTCCAGCTCCTCTGTCCTGATCCTGACCATGTCCTCAAGATAAAGCTTGTAATTTTCTTTCCACTTCAGGTAATTGCCGTATTGAACAGCTTTATTAACCGAATGCACCAGGTATTCCGGATGATAAGGCTTTAAGATAAAATCAAACGCCCCTTTTTTTATCGCCTCTACCGCTATATCCAGGTCGGCATGAGCGGTCATTAATATCACCGGCAGATGAGGATTAACATTGTGTATTTTCTCAAGGAGATCAAGGCCTGACACTCCAGGCATTTTGATATCAGTCAGCACCACATCAAATTCATTTCCCTGCATCTCAGCTTCTGCGTCATGCGCATTGCTGCAGGCAGTCACAGAATATTGCTGTCCTGTAAACACCTGTACAGCGGATTCAAGTATAAAAGGATCATCATCCACCAGGAGAATCCTGTTTCCGGCTTTAGCGTTCACCTTCAATGACCTCCCTTATTCTTGATAATAACTTGTCCGGTATTATCGGTTTTGAAATGAAAATTACGTCTTCTTCAAGGACTTTTTTCTTAAGTATAACATCTGCAGTGTACCCGCTGGTAAATATGACCTTTATCTCCGGGGACATCCGCTTTATTTCTTCATATGCTTCCTTCCCGTTCATTTTCGGCATTACTACATCAAGGAGAAGAAGCTGTATTTCATCTTTATATTGTTTGAATTTCTCCACTGCATCCTGTCCATCTGCCGCTTCTATGACTTTATATCCGTATTCCTCAAGGATCTCTTTGACCGGCCCCCTGACTGCCGGCTCGTCCTCCGCCACAAGTATTGTAGCTGATTTCCCTATCTGCCGCAGAGGCTCCTCTTCTTTTTTCCTCTCAACAGTCGCTTTAATTTCAGGTAAATATATCCTGAAGGTGGACCCCCTGCCCGGCTCGCTGTATAAATTTATGAAGCCGCTGTGCTGCTTGATAATGCCATAAACCACGGAAAGGCCGAGTCCCGTCCCCTTGCCGACTTCCTTTGTAGTAAAAAAAGGCTCAAATATCCTCTGTCTTGTCTCCGCGTCCATGCCTATCCCTGTATCAGTAACCGTTAGAAGGGCATACTTGCCAAGCCTGCCGAATCCATGAGTTTTGATAAAGCTTTCGTTTATTTCCACAAGGTCAGTTTCTATAATCAGTTTCCCCCCGTTCGGCATGGCGTCCCTTGCGTTCGTTGCGAGATTCAGGACCACCTGTTCTATCTGGTTCCTGTCCGCAATTATTATGATATCCTTATCCAACAGTTTTGTGGTGAGTTCAATGTCTTCCGCGATGAAATTTACCAGAAGCTTTTTAATATTACCAATAATTTCGTTGAGGTTTACAGGCACGACCTCAAAGTGCTGTTTTCTGCTGAAGGTAAGCAGCCCCCTCGTTATCTGGGCGGCCCTGTCAGATAAGGAAAGTATTTTATTGATATAATCAGCCGCGGGATCGTCTGATCTTAACTTCCTTTGCAGGAGGTACCCGTAACTGAAAATAGCTGTGATGATGTTATTAAAGTCATGGGCAATGCCCCCTGCAAGCTGGCCCACAGCTTCCATTTTCTGCGCCTGCAGGAGCTGGTTTTCAAGTTTCTTCCTCTCTGTGATATCCAGGATTACCGCGATGATGCACTGCTCATTGCCTATGTCAATAAGTTCCGCAGAGTAGAGGATATTTATTATTTCACCGGTCTTCATACGGAATTTACTTTCCTTGTTATAGACAACACCATGTTCTAATAGCAGGCTGACCATTTCCCTGCGGTCAGAAGCGTCTGCCCAAATACCAAGTTCTAATGATGATATGCCGAGCATTTCCTCTTTGCTGTAGCCGCTTGCCTTAAGAAATGCATCGTTTACTTCAATAAACCTCCCCTCCTGAAGAGTGCTTATTGTTATAAAAGTCGGACTTGAACGAAATGCTTTTGAGAATTTCTCCTCTGAAAACCGCAATTCCGTTTCGGATTTTTTGCGTTCGGTTATATCGCGCGTAACACTCAGTATTCCCACAATCTCATTCCTGTCATTACGGAGAGGCACGGCATGTGTATCAAGCCACCGCCGCGTTCCTTTCAATCCTGTCAATTCAAACTCCATACTGCCCTTTTCCCCCTGTATAACAGCTTCGTTAAGTTTCCTGAAAGCGTCCCTGTATTTTGGATCAATAAAAGGATATATGCTGCCGCCTATAACTTCTTCAATTGAGTCAGCCTCGAGCATTGCAAGACCTGCAGGGTTCATTGTCAGCAGGGCGCCGTCAGACGCAAGAATCTTAACGCATTCCGGCTCTGTCTCTATTATAGTTTTCAGGCGCAGTTCACTTTCCCTCAGTTCCGCAGTGCGTTCCTGTACCCTCGCTTCCAGCTGGTCCTTGGCCTTTTGAAGCTTTTCTTCGACCTGAGTGCGCAGATTGATTTCCATCTCCAGTGGCTTCAGCGCCATTGTCCTGACGGTACGCCAAAGGAGAATTCCCAGCAGCGCCGTGAGAAAGAGAGAAAACGCTATGAGCTGCAGCCGGAGTCTGCCGATGATAGTCTCAACGCTTGAAAAATCCTTGACTACTTTCAAGCTGATGAGATCTTTGTCCCCGTACCGCACCTGTTTCTGTAAAACATAGACATAACGTGATGGTGTCTTGCGATTGTATTCTGCAAGTACAAAATTATTGGGCATCACCGCCCTGACCTCAATGACTTCATTATGCTCCTCAGCCCAGTGTGTGAGAAACTGTTCTACCTTTGCATAATCATGTTTCAGAAGCGGTTCCCGTATAAACGTCTCTACTAAATCCACTTCAGACCGCATGTGGTTCTCCGCGTCACTCATTAGCTGTTTCCGCTGGTTCGACACGATAACCATATCAGTAACAATGAGAAAGACAAGCAGTATAGCAATAAATGCCAAAAAAGCACGCTGATATTTAAATCTTGCGGTTTCAGTCATTAGTAAATTCCCAGTTTAGCAAGCGCCTTAAGTATTTCACGCAGGTTATCGTAATCTTCATCTTTCGCGGGGACCAGGCTGATGGAGGGTTTGATGGAATTCAGAATATTCCGGCCATCTTCTTTTCCGCTGAGAGAATTCAGGGCATCACGAAGTTTTTGTATTTTCTCAGGGGAAAGTCTGTTAGTCGCAATAATTACATGGTCCGATATCTCCGGCGTCCTTGCAAGGTCTCTTAACCCGCGTTTTTCGTATTCATCAAACACCTCTTCCTTGACTGCCCCGGCATCAAAATCCCCGGCAAGCACTCCGAGCGCCACATTATGATGATTTGCCAGGAATGCATAGCCGCCCAGGTTGTCAATGGTCACTCCTTCCTTCCATAACATGTATCTGGGCACCAGATGACTCATGGTAGACTCCGGGTCGCCGAAAGCAAAGCGCTTTCCTGCCAGATCCGTGAGAGATCGCAACGGGCTGTCCTTTTTGACGATTATTACCCCGTGGAATGTGGGTTTGCCGTTAATTTCCTGACGTGCCAGAAGCGGTTTCCTGCCATACGTATCAACCATCTTTACGTAACTTGCCGGTCCCATATAGGCGATATCCACATTGTCCTTACCGGTTCTTGCTATATGATTTTGATAATCAAGCGAGACGTCAATTATAACCGTCTCACCTAATTCTTTACTCAGGTATTTTACAAGCGGAGTAAACCTCTCAACAATCTCAGTTGCAGGCAGGTATGGATGGACTGCAAAAATTAACGGTTCACCAGCCTTTGATATTTGTGAAAAGGATGGAATCAGGGTAATTAATAAAGCACATAGAAATATGTTAAATCTTAAAGGGGACATTTTACTCCTTCTCTTTCATAACAAAAACAGATTATCGTGCCGGATTTGTTCGTACGTATTTATATAAAGTATACATCAAAAAAAACTAAAAAAAGATTTATGTTTGCTTTTTTCCATACTTTTCTTTTACCCTAAAAAGAACAGCCGCATCAGTTTCCGGCAACAATTTAAGGAGGATTTTATTGATGGTAACCATATCAGACACAGCAGCAGAGAAAACCAAGGAGATACTATAGTAACGGCAATAAATAACTTAAGTTAAAATATGATATTTCCTTTATATTACAGCTAATTAAATGCTTAAGATGTATTTTAATTTAATGCCGTTACTATATATGCAGAAGGAAAGACCAGGTGGGGACTCAGATTTTACACAGCCGGCAGCAGCTGCTGCGGGCCCTCATACGGAATAGATATTGTAGAAAGCCCCGTTGACGGGGATAAAGTCATAGAACAAAACGGCACCAGGTTTTTTATCGACAAAGATGCTTCTGAAAAACTCGACGGCATGACTATCGATTTTGTCGATGACGGGGAGAAACAGGGATTTATAATCAACAATCCCAATCCTCCGTCATGCGGACCAAGCTGCGGCTCTTCATGCGGATAAGCCGCTATAGCTGAACATAGATATTTAATACTGGATGGTGGGAGTTGTCTCACCATCTTTTTTCTTTAACTGTCTGGAAGTGTCGAATTAACTCAGCCGGCATAAACTTCGCCTATGAGATCGCTCACATCTTCATCCTCATGTTTGATCCCGGCGATTTTCATGGCATAGGCAGCGGCTTCCGCTTTTTCCTTTATGGATAGTGTTTTCCACAGTGAAGAGTTACTGATGATTTCTATTGTTTCTTTTGCTGTCATGGTATTTCCTTTAATGGATAAACCACTTTGGCCTCCTGATATACTTATCGGCATTTAATTTTAAAACTTCATATCCTGATATCAATCCATTTAAAAGGGCATGCCGTTACTGCTTAGAAAAAACCTCTTGCCTGTGCTGGAATAATAGAATATATAAACTTCATGATTTAGCTCATATTATTTAGATTGCTGATTCTGTAAACTATAAAAATAATTTTGCTATTGACCTGATCAAATATTTGCAGACAAAAAACAGGAGGTGTGAACATGGGACAATGTGGTAGCTGCGGGGACAGGGGAGCAGGGCCTTTTTCTGAAGGAAGGGATCTTGTAGAATTTGTTTATAATGCACATGGCGGAGCGATAAAAGATCAGCCTCTTCCTGGCGGCGGGCTGGAAACCAGGTGCCGGGGCTGTGGTGAGATTTTTACATTAAAAACATTTGTAGGGAAATGTCCCAAATGCAGCGGAGTGCATGCAGTGTCGCCCCCGCGATGCGAGGACCAGTCTAATATTCAATTTGCAGGGATGGATTACAAATTGCCGGAAGATCGGTAAATGTTAAATGGGGAGACGAATTCAGCCAGGATAAATTATAAGGTCTATTGACCCTCTTTAAATTTCAAGTATGTTTCGATCTCATGCTCAAAGTTGTCACTTAAGACGCCTTTTCCGGTATTAAACTTGATTTCATCCAGGCCCCACGACCGTACCTCGTCAATTTCGTCCTGCTGAAATTTTATTTCTCCGTCATATGTACATGTATAGGTATATACGAGTTCTGTTTCATATTCGTTTGAATGAATGTAAGTATACAGAAACCCGGTCGAACAAGCTGTGATGCCTAGTTCTTCTTCTGTTTCCCTCCTGACTGCTTCCTCAAGTGTTTCACCCGAATTGACGTGTCCGCCGACAGATGTATCCCATTTCCCAGCTGCCACATCTTTATTCATTGAGCGTTTCTGAAGTAGAAGCTCACCTTTTCCATTAAATACAAGGACGTGAACGACCCTGTGGATCAATGAGGGGTCACCGTGGATTTGAGATCTCGGAAGGGTCCTGACTGTTTCACCCTTTTCATTAACGACTTCAAGAAGTTCTTCCTGCATAATAGCTCCTTTATTCTTGAAATATTATATACAAGTTGATATAGTCTTTCCATGATCCATAAGCACGTAAGCTCGGAAGTAGGTGCACGGCTTCGCCGCGCCCTGAAGTTGTTGATTAAAGTATGATCAACTCAAAACATAAAACTGCCCTCACAATAGCAGGGTCTGACCCTTCAGGAGGCGCCGGATTACAGGCGGATATAAGGACATTCCAGGCCATGGGAGTTTACGGTCTGAGCATTCCCACGGTGCTGACTGCACAAAGTACCAAAGGAGTACATTGTGTCCATGAACTGTCCATTGATCTGATATCCGAGCAATTAGATGTACTTCTTCAGGATGTCCTGCCTGACGCCGTTAAGACAGGGATGCTTTATACTACGGATACTGTTAGTGCAGTAGCCGGCAAGGTACGGCAATATTCACTCCATAATTTCGTCATTGACCCCGTAACAGTATCATCAACGGGGGTCAGGCTTATTGAAGAAAAAGGACTGGATATTATAAAAAATGATTTGTTCCCTCTGGCACGAGTCATTACTCCAAATATTTATGAAGCGGGCGTTTTCACAGGGAAGGAAATAGAAGCTGAGGATGATATGAAAGAAGCAGCTGTGAGATTAAGAGGGTTTGGTCCTGATGCAGTAATAATTACAGGCGGGCATTTGAAAGATAAGGCAATGGACCTGCTTTTTGACGGAAAGGAATTTTTATCTCTGGAGAATGAGAGGCTTGAAGGAGAATTTCACGGTACGGGGTGTGTATTTTCAGCTGCTATTACAGCCTGTCTTGCTCTCGGATACGATGTAAAAGAGGCGTTTATCAAGGCGAAGGGTTTTACATATACTGCCATGACGAATGCGATTTCCATCGGCAAGGGGATGAAGGTGTTGAATGTTTGAAATAATGTCTGCATTAATGAGAAATTGAGGCAGAGCAAAGGTCAGTAAGAGTGGAAGTTAAGATGTTACACTAATTACTGTTTTAACATTTCCTCTTGGATTAAAATCCCCTGTAACTTCCAGATGTCTCGGCTTCAGTAATTTTTTTAAATCATCAAATATCTGATTGGTTGCAGACTCATGGGAAATATTCTGGTCTCTGAAATTATTCAGATAAAGTTTCAGGGACTTCAATTCTACAATATGCTTGTCCGGTACGTAGTTGATTTTAATAGTTGCAAAGTCGGGATAGCCCGAGCGCGGGCATAAGCACGTAAATTCAGAAAAATTTATATCAATTGTATAGTCCCTGTCCGGATTCGGGTTAGGCCATTTTCCGAGTTTTACTGCCAATATTTCTTTTTCGCCGTATTTTTTATTTTTCATCTTTAAGTACATTTTCTTTTTAATCCTCTTTAATAGGCAGCTTATATTTCTCAATCAAATCATATAGTGTCGGTCTGCTGATCCCTAACTCCTCTGACGCCCTTTTGATATTGCCGCTGTGTCTTTCAACTACATTTGAGATGAGGTCCATTTCAAGTCTTTTACGCGCTTCTTTGAGTGTAACTCCCTTATCCCGTTTTTCAGAAGTTACCCCGCTTAATATTTCTTTTGACTGTGCGCCTAATCCCAGATTATGAGGTTCAATAATGCTGGATTCGGTTGTAATCACCGCTTTCTGTAGCTTGTTTTCAAGTTCTCTGACATTTCCGGGCCACGGGTATTTTTCAATTTCACACATAGCGGATTGGCTGATCCCTTTAATTTTCTTGTTAAATATGACCTTATATCGCTCAAGAAAAATATTTGCCAGCAATTTGATATCCAATCCCCGATCCCGGAGTGGAGGGACATTAATTGTAATGACACTGATCCTGAAGAATAGATCATCTCTGAATTTGTGATCCTTCATGGCTATATTCAAGTCAATATTCGTAGCGGCAATTACTCTGGTATCTATCTCAATGTCTTTTCTGCCGCCCACGCGTTGAATCTTTTTTTCCTGTAAAAATCTCAAGAGCTTTGCCTGCAGATTCGGCGACATTTCTCCTATTTCATCGAGAAAAAGCGTTCCTTTGTCTGCATATTCAAATTTGCCTTTTTGCTGGGCGTATGCATTTGTAAAAGCGCCTTTTTCATATCCAAAGAGCTCAGATTCAAGCAGAGTCTCCGGTATTGCCCCGCAGTTAATAGGGATGAAAGGGCCTTTATTCCTCGAACTCTTGTCATGAATTGCCCGGGCAACAAGCTCTTTACCTGTTCCACTTTCTCCTGTTACCAGAACTGCCACATCAGTAGTAGCGACTTTACTGATAGTCTCAAATACCTTTTGCATCTCAGGGCTTTGTCCAATCATGCCGGCATAACCGATTTCTTTATCCAGCATCTTATGTAATTTGAGGTTTTCAGACTCTATTTTTGATAGGTGAAATGCCCTTTGCAGTATTACCTTTAATTCATTCATATTGACAGGTTTGAGATAATAATCATATGCGCCCATCTGAATTGCCTTAAGGGCATTTTCTCTGTCGTTATTCCCGGTAACTATAATTACTTTCGTGTCGGGAGCTTTTTTCAGTATTTCGCGAAGACATGATAAACCTTCGGTTGCATCATTACGATCTGGAGGAAGTCCAAGATCGAGAGTTACTACCAAGGGTTGATTTTTGTTAAATAGAGAGACGGCTTCAGCCCTGTTTAATGCCTGAAGAACAGTGTATTCCTCCGAAAGGCCCCATTTCATCTGATTTTGGATATCAGGATCGTCTTCAACTACCAGTATTTGTTTCATAATGACGTATTTTATCTATCGTTTAGTAAGCATTTTCCGTCAAAATTGTTTCCTTCAATACCCAGCAATGAAATTATTGTTGGGCCAACATCTACTATATTAATGTCCCTGGCAGATATCTCTCTGTTGATATAAAACACTGCATTTTCTCTGGTGTGCCCCCCTGTAAGGAAACCTTTTCCTGATATTTGAGATTTGTTGATGGATCCTTTTAAATCATAACCTTCATAGGGGAGTGCAACAAGATCAGGGGCATTATCATACAAATTGCCGCTATATATATCTTCCCTGAACATAACTGTTTTAATAACTTTTTCGCCGTCTAAAACTAACGATAGCAGCTCTTCTTTTATTTTATGCCGCAGACTTTCATATTCATTGGCATCAACATTTCCCCGAGAGTATCTGTTTTTAGTGTGAATATATAATCGTGACGGGTCAAGCGCAAAGACCTTGCTCTCACTGTGTATATCTTCCATCGAGTCAGGATGTTCCTTATTGAATTTTAAATATCCTTTTTCTCTGAGCCAGGAATTGAGATATACTTCTTGTTTTATTGTTGTAAAACCATGATCAGACAATATTATAAAGGGGACGCTGTCACCAACCCTGTCATACATCTCACCGATAAATGAATCCAGTTCCCTGTAAAAATCGAGAAAAAAATTGTGCTGCGGATGTTTGTTATCCTGGAGGGCTGCCCAGAGATAGTGATGCAGCCGGTCAGTCTCGGTTATTACTCCTATGAAGAGGTCCCATTCGTTATTATCCAGAAAATGAAGCATGGCCTTCTTTCTAATTCGAAATGCAGAGGCAATCTCTGCTGCCAGTGCTGCTGTTGATTCCTGTGCCTTACGCGTATCTACATCCATTTTATAACCAATACTCTTCAGATATTCATAAGCGCTTTCAGGGTAAGTAGCCTTCTTTAAGTCAAGGGCGACAAATCCGGCTGTTAGAATACCGTTTAATGTTTTTGCAGGATACGTTGACGGTACATTAAGCACAATGCTTTTTCTGTTGTTTTTTCCTGCTATCTCCCATAAGGTCTCACTCTTTATGTCATTTGAATTCGGGAAACTCCATTTATAAGAGCCCTCCTGCAGTTCCATGAATCCGTAAATACCGTGCTTGCCGGGATTCACACCTGTCATGAATGTACTCCATGACGTAGAGGACACTTCTGGAATAGATGCTGTCATAGGCGCCAACGAGCCTTTATCGGCAAGGGTCGAGAGGTTCGGCATTAAGCCTTCCCCAATGAATCGCTTTAACAGACTGTAGGGGACGCCGTCTATGCCGAGAACTGCGACCTTCTCTTTTGAATCTTTAGTCTTTTTCTTGAAAATATTAAACATTACATATATCCCAGATCTCTAAGCTTACCCATGATTTCTTCTTTGCCTTGTCCGCGGCCAGCCCTTTCGTATGTGTTTTCCAGGTCTTGCTCCCATGCAGGAATGTCAGACATTTTGACTGTAGAACCCTTTGCACCAAGTGAGCGGTATCCTTCTTTATATAATACACAGAAAGGCACCTCATACTTAAATATAAAATCCCATATATCACGCTCTTTAAAATGCAATATCGGCTGGACCCGCTCGTGAGGAGGAATTCTTCTGGGACTGAAGTAATTTTCTTCTATCCTCGCCTCCTGTTCATCCCATCTGATGGCAGTTGCAAGCGCCTGAACTTTGTTGTCTTCCATGAATACATTCATGGCCACTGTCTTCATCAGATGATTGCCGACAAACGATTCGGGTTCAAAGGGAAATTCTTCTTCCTCATATTCCAGTATTGCAATTTCCTTTTTATTACGCTCATTAAGGCTGCTGACCTTGACCATATCTCCTACATTTTCCGCCTTATCACTCACGTCGGTGTTCTTTGCGATACGAGCATCAAGGGTCCATTCTTTCTTAAGCTGGTTGAAGATGTCCCATATCTCTTCAAACACGTAGCCTTCATCAATAAACATGCATTTGGGCATTTTAACTCCCAGTTCTTTACTCGCCTCTCTGAACAGCCACACCATCGTTGTGCTGTCCTTTCCCCCGGTCCAGGCTACGGCTAAATTTTCCGAACCATACTTATTAATTGCCTCTTTAATAACCTTTTTGGAATGAGCAATCTTTTCCTCAAGACTCATAGACATCAATTTTTCCATTTCTTCGTGTGTCACAGTTTCCTCCTTTTATATCTTTTATGAAAAGTGATTGTTTATGATAAAAATACAAATTTTAAGTTCAAAGGCGGTTGTATTTCCCTGCCAGTCTTAGTTCCCTGATAAATTAAATAAACTGTTTATCTTATTCTGTCGAATAACTACTATTCGGTAATAAGAGTATACTACTTGAATTTTAATAAACAATTTGAAATTAATAGTATATATGCTAAATCCAGATTGGTGCAACTAAGACTCAGTCAACGGTAAATACAAAAAGAAATCAGTTCCCCTGCCTTCCTGGCTGAGAACTTTCAACTTGCCTGCATGCGCTTCGACGATGGCCTTACACTGGAAAAGACCTATTCCAAGCCCTTTTTTCTTTGTGGTCTGGAAGGGTTTAAAAAGACGCTTTTGGATAAATTCATCGGACATCCCGCAGCCATTATCGGATACTTTAACAAATACCATATTGCTTTCTTTACCAACAACAACTTCAATTTTCCCCTGATTGTTTGTTGCGTCAAGGGCGTTAATAATAAGGTTAATAATAACTTTTGATATTTCTTCCGCGTCAAAACGGGTTTTTGCAGGAGCAGCTTCTTTAAATGATAACACTCCATTCCCGTTTAAGTTTAACTGGTGGATTGCTTTTTTGACATGATATCCCAGATCGGAATATTTAAGATCAAGGCTCGGCTTTGTTGGAAGGTTTTTAAGTTTCCCGATGATACCTTTAATCTTTTCAGACGTGTTTGAAATAGCTTTTATGGCATCCCTTTGGAAAGCAGGATTGTCAATATGCTCCTCAGCATTCTGGACTATAAGCGACAGCATGGATGTTGCATTTTTGAGGTCATGTATAATAAATGATGATAGCCTTCCCATAGCCTCCATTTCCTTTGCTTCCGTCAATTCATCTAACAGCCGGGCATTTAAAATTGCTACCGTCGTCTGTCTCGCAAGAGTTTTAAGCAGATCATAATCCTCATAATTATAGTAAACTTCGGCTAGACCTTCCTCCAGGATTATGAAACCGATAAGATTATCTACATTCAGCAATGGCACAATGAGGGATGCCCTGGTTTTATTTATAAACTCTTTGCTAATAGTAACAATTTCTATGCAGTTATAATTACGTATATCAAGAATCCACTTCCTGTCTTTAAGATACTCCACAAGTTTTATGTCAGGTTTTGTCTCAATCATAACTGTGTCTAATGCCCTGGCGCAAAAAAAATCTCCATCACCTTTTTCTCTTAGCCATACAGCAACTCCTCTGACACCCATCGCATCCTTAAATCCCTCTGCTATTGAGATTATGAGATCTTCAAAAGAATGCTCTAGCGATGTTAGTTGTGTAAATTGCAGCCATTGCTTTCTGTAGTCGTATTTCTGGCTGTAAAAATGCTTGTTTATTAAAACTATTACTTTTCTCCGCAGTTGTTCGGAAAGGAAGAAGGTTAGGACTAAAATTGCACCGACAAATCCCAGAAAAATCTTAATGTTTTCCCCCAGCTCCGGGCTGAGATATCGCATTCCTTCACCTATTAATCCAAGCCCCAGGAGATAAATCCCCACTATAATCAGGCTAAGAGACCGGTAAAAAACCTTTCTTGATACAGTAAATTCGATATCCATGGCTTTATGTCTTAATAAGGAAAAACCAATCAGAAGGATTGAAATTAAAACTATTCCTGTTCTGACAGGAGCAAGGTACATGTTTATTGAACGGTAAAGGAGTGCGTGGCTGTAATAAAAAATGTTTATTGAAAGTATTCCACCCGCTCCCAGTATCATATATTTGATTTCCCACCTGTTAGTCCCTGAAGAACTTCTCAAGGTGGCTTCAAGATTTATAATTGATAGTATCGAATAGAAAAGAAGAACAAGGTTGAAAATATACCCTGCATTAGTAAGAAAAAGAATTTTCTCGCTCTCAAATTCAGGTGAATAAAAAAAATCTTTCATCGGTACTACAAGAAAGAGAACAACGATTAAGGGAGAGAGAGAAATGAAAAATTTTGAAACCCTGCTTATAGCCTGCCAATAGTCTGTTCGTGCAAAGCTGATACTGAATGACAGCCATGCAATAGCCATAACAGCTTCACTTATAAAAACTACTCTTTTCCATTCAAACATGAATTCGGGTTCAAATATACTCATTGAGTCGCCGAATATCACAGATGCAGTTGAAAGTAAACTAATAGAGAATACGATATTAGCGAAACGCTGGTATCTTTTAAAGACAGCTGCAAGGGCGGTAAGAATTGCAAATGTGACTGTGATAATTGAAATGATTAAAATTATCATATATTAATTATTAATTAATGTTATCTCTATAATATTATATATTAATTATGTTTCGATGAAAATTACTGTCCTCAACCCAATTGCCCCTTGATTTTATTTGTAGGTATGTTATCATGTTTTAATATAATATAATTGGGTTAAGGCAGTTGGGAATTAATAGGTGACGGATTCTTAAGTTAGGTATTGTTGGAAAGTGATATGGATGATAAATACAAAAATAACTTTTTAAAAAAGACTCAGCTCTTTTCTACATTGACCGACAAAGAGATGGATCAAATCATCAATGTAATGATTCTAAAGCAGTTCAAGAAGAATGAGACAATTCTTTATGAAGAAGATACGAATGAATTCATGTATATAATTTTGTTAGGCAAAGTAAAGGTTGTCCGGACAACAGAGGAAGGAAAAGAAATAATTCTCGCAATGCACAAATCAGGCAGTTTTTTTGGCGAAATGTCCCTGATTGATGGAAAGACAATGCCTGCTTCGGTAATAGCTACAGAAGACTCTCTTATAGCCATTATTGCCAGGAAGGATTTCTTCTCGATTATTTTTCTTCAAAATAAGGTAACAACAAATTTACTCCAAATATTATGTTCCAGGCTTCGCAGATGCTGGGATACTATACAGTTGTTAAATTTTAATAATGCCTCACAGCGAACAAAAATGCTCTTTCTCATGTTGATTGATGAATATGGCGAGAAAACTCCCGAGGGCACAGTATTAAAAATAAAACTAACTCACCAGGATATATCCGATATGACAGGTCAGACACGTGAAACTGTTACGAGGGTAATTGACAAATTACAAAAGAATAAGGAATTAATTATCCTTAAAAATAAGTTTATATGCTTGACCCCAACCTTTATGCAAGAAGATGTAAAAATTATTATTTAAACAACCCTTATCAATAAAAAAGCAGCTATCTTTAGGATAGCTGCTTTTTTGTTTTTCAACTTAAATAGTTACTATTTATTTTTTACGTTTTCTGTAGAAAGCAACGCCCATTAAACCTGAACCAAGGAGTAACAAAGTGCCTGGTTCCGGGACTGGAGCCAGTTTTCCAGGTGCATTTACTTTATAGCGACCACCGCCGAGAGGGATATAGCTGCCGAACGGGTTTATAATCAGTCGGGCAGGATATAAAAGCGAATAGTCGATTGTGGAATCGAACTCATCAGCCCATGGAGAACCCGCTCCGGTGTTGACATTCATTCCTGCCGAGCTTACATTAACTATAAATTGGTTAGGAGTAAGTGGATTAGGCGTCGGACCAGTAACATTCAAACTTGCTGATAACCAGCTACCAATATTTATAAAGTCGTTTGTGTTATTCCCGTCAAACGATATTGACATTGAAACAGGTGAAAAAATAACACCATCAGATAAAGGAAAGGATATAGGAATGGTTGGATATGTAGCTCCATTTCTGTAAGTTACGGAATTAACATATGTAGACGCATGGTTTGTGAGAGTATTTGTATTGGAATCCCAAATCAAATTACTCCCGAAGTCCAGCCATGGTAAGGTTGTTGCATGAATAGTAGTTGTGATCAGCATTGCTGTTACAACTAATATTGCACATAATAAAAGTCTTCTTGTTTTCATTGAATTTTCTCCTTTCGATATTTGTTTTATCATTTTGTTATTCATAATATTTATATATTATTTTCTGCTTTGTTAGTTAAATACAAAGCAATAGTTGTGCCAAGCAGTGCAATAAAACTGTAACATTGTGAATATAAAACATAAATTAGCTATTATGGTAATTTTAACTGCTAAGATAAATTACCTTTCATGTAAGATATCCCGACATTTCATTATTATAAATAAATGAATCTTTAATTATTTAGTATCTACTTAGATATAACATCTTAATTTTTATCAAATATAACCGTAAATGATAAAAAATTCAAGAAGTGTAAACTTTATTGCTACCGTAAAGAATGCCGACAGCCTGAGGCTCTTGCGAAAGTCTAAATTTGTCATTCCCGAGGTCTTTATCGGGAATCCAGTATTCTTTAAAACCAAAGACTTCTGGATACCCGCCTTCGCGGGTATGACAGCAAAAGCAATTTCCTCGATACTTTTGCAAGAGGCTCATTAAATAAAAGGATATGGCTGAATTTTATCATATCGTGATTGTAATCACCGCTTCTCTCCCCTATCTTTATTTATCATAAATTAAGGTTACATAAATTGGTGTTTCCGATAAAGGTAAACCCTGGGTAACCAGGGGGCACAAAGCCACGGGTCCTATAAAGGGATAGCCGGGCCGTCGAAGAAACAGTGCTTACTCAGAGTTTACCTATGGAAAAAAGCCTGTTTCTCTTTTAAGGAAACAGGCTTTTTTTTGATGAGTAGAAAGGGGGTAGTTATTATGAGAAGTAATTTGACACATAAATGTTGGTATATCGGATTCATGCTTTGTTTGATGATGATTTTTCAAAGCAACATCCTTTTTGCTGCCAGTACTGTATTGTCCTGGAATTCGCCCACCACAAATGCCGATGGAACCCCTTTGTCTGATCTTAATGGATATAAAATTTATTATGGTACCGTTTCGGGTACTTATTCTCAGAATATTGACGCAGGCAATGTAACAACCTATCAAGTTAATAATTTGACAGCTGGAGTTACTTATTATTTCGTAACAACTGCATATGATACATCAGGCAATGAAGGTGGATACTCTAATGAGATCAGCAAGACTATTCAGTCCCCTGACACTACGCCTCCGGTAATGTCAGCCATTCAGAGTTCAAGCATTACAACATCTTCTGTAACTATCTCATGGACAAGCAATGAAGCTGCTGATACACAGATTCAATACGGAACTACCACTTCTTATGGAAATACAACTACGCTTAATGCATCCATGGTGACCAGCCATAGCCAGAGTGTCAGCGGCCTTTCATCATCCACACTTTATCATTACAGAGTGCTAAGCCGTGACGCTGCAGGCAATCTGACTACCTCTGCGGATTATACATTTACAACATCAACACCGCCTGATACAACGCCTCCTGTAATCACAGCCATTCAGGCTTCCAGCATTACAACATCTTCTGTAACTATCTCATGGACAAGCAATGAAGCTGCTGATACACAGATTCAATACGGAACTACCACTTCTTATGGAAATACAACTACGCTTAATGCATCCATGGTGACCAGCCATAGCCAGAGTGTCAGCGGCCTTTCATCATCCACACTTTATCATTACAGAGTGCTAAGCCGTGACGCTGCAGGTAATCTGACCACTTCTGCGGACTATACATTTACTACATTAACACCGCCTGATACAACGCCTCCGACAATTCCCGGAAATGTTCAGGCATCTGCCATATCTACTTCTCAAGTCAACTTCAACTGGAATTTATCCACTGACAACATAGCAGTGACCGGTTACAAAATATTCAGGAACGGCACTCAAATAGCAACAACAAGTAGTACATCATATCAGGATTCAGGTCTTTCACAAGCGACTACATATACATATTCGGTAAAGGCATATGATGGAGCAGGAAACGAATCTGATCATTCAAATACTGCCTCAGTTACAACTAATCAAATACTCTTACCGGATATCAATGTAAGCGAAGTGCTCTTAGGTGAAGATTTCGCAGCCGGTATCCCTGCTGCATGGTCATCAGAAGGCGGATGGAGAACGGACAATTCCTGTGGAAAAACTATTGGCTATCCTTTTGTTGCGCCGTATGCAATAGCGGACTCCTCATGTACAAATACGGGTAGTGATAAACTTACGACTTCATCATTTGATGCCGGTTCGTGCAGCAGCGTAAAACTGTCTTTCAGTAATCAGTATAATTGGTATGCTGGGAAAATTGATGTGGATGTGAGCAGTGACGGGGGCTCAACATGGACAAATAATATAAGCGTCGCAACAGATGATGGATATCCTGCGCCAAACTGGAAGGACATTGATATTAGCGCTATTGCAGGTTCCCAGAATGGAAAAATAAGATTTAACTATTCAAACGCTATGACTAGCGGATATTGGGCACTGGATAACGTATGGGTAACATGTCAGACAAATCAATTTCAATTCTCAGCACAGGTACAGACTCCGTCTTTGAAGACAGTAATGATAACCAATACCGGAACAAGTGACCTTAATATCAATATGATCAATATTGCCGGACAGGATGCTTCTGATTTTAGCATAGGGGAGATTGACGACTGCTCAAATCAGACATTGCTGCCGGGTGAAACCTGCACAGTTGATGTTGTCTTTACTCCAGTCTCAGCAGGCTTAAAGAGCGCGAGTCTTTCAATTAATTCAAATGATCCTGATACGCCGGAATCAAATATTCCCCTCGCAGGTACAGGAACGATTCTGATTAGTCCTGCTCCAAAAATTAAAATTAACGGTTTATCCGGCGAGGTTGTAATAATGAGAGGGGATAACTCTCCAGTTACTATAGAACTTGATCCCGGCAGCTACAACGGTCAAGATGGCGATTGGTGGTTACTGATGGAATACCGCAAGCGCTGGTATTACTATGATATATCTACAGGGAACTGGAAACGCGGCTTTTCATTCTATAAACAGGCTCCGCTCGAAGACACCGGGACGGTAGAAGTAACGAACAACTCAAGACTGTCACAAGGTCGTTATGTATATTATTTTGGAGTCGACACGTCTATGAACGGTGTCCAGGATTCTAATGAATATTATTTTGAGACTTTGACTGTGAATGTAGAATGAAATTACCCGGCTGTATTCGGAATATTTGAATACTGGCCGTATATTAACTTTCCCCTCTCGACGGTAAAAAAACCGAAGAGAGGGGAATGATGTCCTTTTCAATGTCTGCATTATTTAAGTCAATTATCTTTTTTTCATGATGTCTATCCACTCGTTTAGATCATCTTCAGTTTTTTTGACTTCGGTGGAGGCATCCTGAGGAGCCTTTGGTTTGCTAACCGGTTTTTCCTGAGTAATTTTTTCAGCAGCCTGAGGGATTTCAGGTTCAACGGGCGGAATTTCAGTTAATCTCTTTTCAGCAGCCTGAGGGGTTTCAGGTTTAGCAGGCGGAGTTTCAGCAGCTTCCTTTTCAGCAGCAGGTGGTGTCTGAGATTCCTCAAACGGAGATTCAGACTTGGGCTTCATGAAAAAGAAAAAAGCCAGTCCGACGGCAATTATAATAACTATTGCCGTAAAGACTAATAAACCGATTTTCTTTGGTTTATTTTGTTCAGCCGGGGCCATATGAATTGTGGCTGTTTCTACTTTTTCACTACGCCTTTTTAACGCTTCTGCCAGGGCCTGTCCCGTTTTAAAGCGATCGTCTGGATTTCTTTGGAGGCACTTTGTAATGATCAGTGATAATCCCTCCGGCAGGGCAGGAATTACTTCTTTTAATGGAGGAGGATCATTCTGGGTGATTGAATTGAAGATTGCTGCCAGGCTATCACCTCCGAAAGGCCTTTTCCCGGCAGACAATTCATATAATATAATTCCCGCAGAGAACAGATCCGAACGGCCGTCTACCGGGCGGCTTAGTACCTGTTCGGGCGACATGTAAGCGGGTGTGCCGAGTATTTCCCCTGCCTGCGTCTGTATAGATGCAGTAGGATCATCAAGGTGGGCGATTCCAAAATCAGTAATTTTTATCCGGCCGTCTGATCTAACAAGAATATTGCTTGGTTTGATATCACGGTGAACTATTCCCTTTTCATGGGCGTGATTAAGCGTGTCTGCAATAGTGATTCCGAGTTCAATAACTTCATCTGTAGTGAATTTCTTATGCTCCATGACTTTATCAAGGGATTCTCCTTCGATAAATTCCATTGCAATATAAACATTGCCCTCTGCTTCATCCACATTATAGACGCGTATAATGTTTGGATGATCAAGACGGCCGAGGGCTTTTGCTTCTCTGAGAAATCTCTTCGTAAAGGCAGTGCTGTCAACCCTGTCCTGGCGCAATACTTTTAATGCGACAGTTAAGTCGAGATTAGGATCATGGGCCTGGTAGACCACTCCCATTGAACCCCTTCCAAGCTCTTTTATTACCTGATAACGACCGAAATTCATGGCATACTATTTTCCAAACTGAATATTATTTTTTAAAAATTACTCTTTTAATAGTTAGTTAAACGGGCTATATGACTTCGCATAATGTCACAGTTATATTATCCTGTCCTCCAGCTGATTTGGCGCGATCAATCAATTGATCCGCCTTGTGATCAAGATCAATAGATAGCAGGAGCACTTCCCGGATTGACGCATCCTCCACCTTATCTGATAGACCGTCGGAGCAAAGCAAAAAAATGTCCCCGGACCGGATTTCCCCTCTGATAATGTCAACAACCAAAGTTTCCTGTACACCCACTGCCCTGAGAATGACATTTCTGAGTGAATGATTCCTGGCGTTGGCCGGGGTGATAAGTCCCTGATCCAACTGGTCCTGTACAATTGAATGGTCCCTGGTAATCTGTCTGAGCTGTCCTTCCCTGAAAAGATAAGTACGGCTGTCTCCGACATGGCCGACAACATAACTCTGATCGAAAAAGGTCAGTACTTCCGCGGTGCATCCCATACCATGATGATGGGTATTTTCCACAGCAGTTTTAAATATTTTCTCATTTGATAATTGAAAGACATTCTGAACGGATTCAGCGGTATCCTGCACAGGCCGATTGCGGGCATTAGAGAAAACATCAACGGCAGTCTCGATAAAGATACTGCTGGCTACTTCACCGGAAGCAGAGCCGCCCATTCCATCCGACACTGCTGCAAAAGCAAGTTCGGGTTTTACAACAAAGGCGTCTTCGTTATTTGAACGCCGGAAGCCGATGTCCGATTTGCCGATGTAATTTATTTTAAACATAATCTAATATACATAAATTATAGAGGATTAGGAATATGTTTTTTTGACTGCACGATAATCGCAGGGCCTGATTGAGACTGTGATATGAAATCCATCTTAAATCCGTTCAGTTTTTGGTAATCTCATAACAATCGGAAACGCTTATCTCACGAACGTATCATTGCGAATCCTGCCGCTCATTTTTTATCCGCAGTTAATTCTTTCTCTTAATCTTCCTGAACTCCCAGGGTGGCTGAGGATTCGACTGCTGCCACAGTCCGCGATGTATCTTCTGTGCCTCGTTTTCAGCGTCAATATATTCAGATGCATACGCTCCTTTGAGATACTTTCGGTAAGACCGGGCATAACCGCGTCTCACCATTTCAAGGTTGATGTCCACGCCCATTTTTTTAATGATGCAGATCTCACGGTCATATGATGATTCACCGGTGAGAGTGATCTCAACAGTGTTGTGTAAAACAAGGTTCTTCAATTCTCTGTCAGCGGCACGACCGTAAGGCTGCCCGGGATTACCATTGTGAGGTATCTCAGGCGCATCAATACCGTATAGCCTGCACTTAATCAGTTTTCCGCTGACAGGCCTGATAATAACGGTGTCTCCGTCGATGACTTTTGTTACTGTGCCTCTGACAACCTTGTAATCTTTAACATATGCTGGAGAGGTGATGCAGAGGGAGAGAAAGATAAAAAGAAGAACTTCTGAAATGTATTTCTTACAACACATCAAGCCGGGTCCTCGTGGTTCGTCCCCCGCTTTCACGATTATAGCACAAGCCGATCTCCTGGGCCGTGTCTATACCTTATATTGTTTCGTGAGAGTTGCCCGTATAGAGCGCAGGTGCGACCCTGCGTGATCCTCGTGCCTGTTGATTGCTGAGGGCTGTCTCTTGCCTTTCGAGTGTACGCGCCTTTATACGGTCGCACTTCCTCTCTATAAATTGTATTATATTCATGAGCTATCTACGGAGAGGACAATGAAAGGCAACAGGCATCCCCATACATTACCAAAGCCGGTTATTTACGGGTTCTTTGTTTTGGGCCTTTTCTCCGCCGTAGCCTTCCGTATAATTATAATCTTTCAGCATATTGAACCCGCGTGGGTCAGGCCTGTCTGGTACGCGGGAGCCCTGGGATATCTTGTCTTCTTCCTCTACCGGTATTACATCTCACGAAAAAGGAAACAGGCGATAAGACAGTATGATCTCATATCAAAAATTAAAAACAACGCATGTTTTTCCGATGAGGACAGGGAAGTTGTAACCTACCTCCTTTCATCCATCCAGAAATCACCGGAGGACATCAACTACTTAATCATCTTCATGCTTTCGATACTGGCGATACTGGCTGATATTGTTTTAAGCCTTTACGGTAATTGACAATGCCATTTTTCTCCTTGCTGAATGTATTGATTTCCGTTAAAATGTTGCATCTTTAATCTTTAAGTAAAAATTTCATCCGCTTGAGCCGCTTGAACCGTTTCATCCGTTAACGGTTGGAACTGCTGGAACGGCTGAAACATTTGGAACAATTATTTGAATTATGGAACAGGATTCTTTGGATGTATTAAAGGGACGGCTGAGGGAGTTTGCGGGGGAACGGGACTGGGACCAGTTTCATTCGCCCAAGAATTTGTCTATGGCCTTAATCGCTGAGGCTGCTGAGCTGATTGAGCATTTCCAGTGGCTGACACAGGAGCAGAGCAGTAACTTGCCCGGTGATAAGCTCAAAGAGGTGGAACAGGAACTTGCGGATATACTTATTTATCTTGTCAGGATTGCTGATAAATTGGGGATTGATCTGATTGATGCGGCGCATAAGAAGGTTGATATGAATAAAATAAAGTATCCTTCAGACACTGTTAAAGGGGATTCGCGGAAATATACGGAGTATTGAAGGATAGTAAATTAAGCAAGATTCAAGACGCGACCTTGATACACATATGTCTTACGGACTTTAAACAACGTCCCCTAACTAACCTTAACATCCTTAAATGATTCTAAAAGAGCGCTATTACTCGGATATTTCTGAAGCATCTCTATCAGCTTTTCCATAGCGGCAACACTATTCATCGTTGCCATGCCCCGGTACAATAATTCAAGGCGTCTGTACTCTTCCGGCTCAAACAAAAGCTCAGCACGCCGGGTACCACTCTTTGACACATCGATTGCCGGGAACACCCTTTTTTCCGCCAGTTTCTTTGAGAGCACCAGTTCCATATTACCCGTACCTTTAAACTCCTCAAATATAACATTATCCATAGCACTGCCTGTATCGACCAGGATCGTCGCAAGGATTGTTATAGAGCCCAGACCCTCGATATTACGGGCAATACCAAAAATACGACGTGGTACTTCAAGTGCACCGGCACCCACTCCTCCGGAAAGCGTACGCCCTCTACCTCTGTGCTGTGCGTTATGTACCCGCGCCAGACGCGTAAGTGAATCAAGCAATATCATCACATTATGCCCTGCAGCAGCTTCCTTAAAAGCCTCTGCGATAACCTTATCGACAACCTTAATATGATTTTCATGACTATGATCCATAGACGAGGAATATACCTTGGCAGTCACACTACGAGTAAAATCAGTCACCTCTTCAGGACGCTCATCAACAAGTAAGCAATATACCTTCATGTCAGGATACCCGTTTGTTACCGCATTACAGATATTCTTTAAAAATGTCGTTTTACCCAACCCAGGCGATGCTACTACAAGAGCACGCTGTCCCATCCCTATCGGACAAATAAGATCAAGCGCACGGACGGACAAATCATCACTGCCCTTCTCAAGAATGATACGCGTATGCGGGTTTACTGCCGTACCGGCAAGAAACTTTTTCTCATCAGATGAAGCAACCCTGCGCGCCGGCACATTCGAACGCTGCTGTGGTCGTGATTTCCCACGCCGCGAATTTGAAATAAACGAACTCATATATACTCCTTACTTTATTGTTTTTAATAGTAGGTCTTCATCCTGGAGATTTTACAATGTTTTTTCTATTCAACTCCCGGATCTTTAAATGCCTAAGTATCTATAGGACGTTCATTACCCCTTCTGTAAGTTTATCAGATATTTCTTTTTCAAGTATCCATTCTTTGTTTTTTGTAAATAAATGCGTAGTTCAAAATTCTACAGCAGTAATAATTAGAATTATTTTACTGTTACATCACGGATGCGCACCATGTAGGGCATTTAATAGGTGGTGTTGCACTGTGGCTCTGTGGAACTGTTTGCTTCTTGCTGTTTAGTGTGATATTGATTAATATTAGGCGTTGGATTTTTAAGGGGAAACTTAAATAATTATCGATGTTCAACCTCGATAATATTTTGTTCAAGCCGCTTGAACCGTTGGAATCGCTGGAACTGTTTTTTTAAAAAGGGAGTTCTAACCAATCAAAAAAAGGAGAATTACACATGGCAATGAAAGTTGAAATCAAGGACAACAAGCTTTACATCGAAATTGACCTGGAAACCCCGACTCCGTCGGCATCCGGCAAAACCCTTGTCGTTGCAAGCACGAGGGGAAATGCTGTTACCACAGCTAAAGTAAACGACAAACCTGTCACCATCGGACTGAATGCCTATATCAAACCCTGATGGGACAGAGCAAATATTAAATGGTTTGTCGTTGGAAGAAATACCAGAAGAATTACGAGTAAGAAAACGGAACGGGAATGGTGAAATATTGGATAAGGAATACAATTCTAATTACGGCATTTAAAACCTAAGATGGTTTCTTGTACTATTCCTGCATCGTTTTACTCAAACTTTGTTCATCCGAATCAGCCACGAAATATTACCTCTCGTGAGGCAGCACGGTTGCAATCCTTTCCCGATAGTTATGTATTCAAAGGAAAGCGAACTCAAGTTTCCTCAAAACTATTGATACAACAGGGGAAGGAAGCAGAAAACCATCTTTCGCAATATAATCAAATTGGCAATGCCATTCCTCCGTTATTGGCTAAGGCCGTTGCTAATAGAATATTGAAGTTTATCAATGAAACTGAATAAGGTCCTGAGGGTCACGTCTTTCATTTTGGCGTGTGCGGAAAAGTAAAACAGCAATAAACGGATATTATGACCTTGCGCACTTACGCTCTTACGGGCTTACAAACTACGATGATCTGCAGAGTCAATAGAATTTCCTCAACTGTTACTGATAAAATACTCCGCATCAGGGATTCGCAGATTGAGATTGTGGAAAGGCAGGGGTAGAATGTTAAAATACAAATCATGAGGAGGTGCAAAAAATGATAGAAGTCAAAGTTCCCATATCATCTGATGATATTATTGAAGCCGTTAAAAAGATGAAGAAACATGAAAGAGAATCTTTTATTGAAGACTTGCTTGCTATGACTTCTCCTGATTATCTCAAAAGCGTCAAGGAGGCACGGTCCGAGTACAAAGCAGGCAGAACAAAATCACATAAAGAGATTTTCGGAGAATGAGTTACAAACTCGTCTATACCCGCAGGGCGGAAAAAGATATCAGGAAACTTGATCCTTCCATAAGCCACCAGATAAGCAAAGCCCTTCTGAAATTGCAGGACAATCCTTTAGAGCTCTCTGAAAAACTGACAAATCCTGAAATCGGTACCTACCGGTTCCGTACAGGAGATTACCGGGTTGTTTTTGATATTGAAGGCAAAGATATCGTTATATTGAGAGTCGGTCACCGCAAGGAAATTTATAAGAAGCTCTAATAAGTGGGTGGTGTCATGTCTGCATTCTTCAGGTGAATATGTAAAATGTGGACTTGACATCACCCACATAATATTTGATAAACAAAAGGACCATCAATTCTAATGCCTACAGACCACTTCGAATGCAGCATCAACATAACAACCAGTCATGAAACTGCCGCGGCCCTGCTTGCCGAAGCATCGGGTCTTTCAAAGTCACACGTAAAACAGGCCATGCAGAAGGGGGCAGTATGGCTGACCAATAAGCGCGGCACCCGCCGGCTGCGTCGTATGGACAGAGTGATGAAAGAGGGGGACAAACTTTATCTCTATTACAATGAAAAGATACTCCTTAAACAGGTCGATCCGCCGCAGCTGTTTGCTGATGAAGGCAGTTACAGTGTATGGTACAAACCATACGGGATGCTGTCGCAGGGCTCTAAATGGGGGGACCATTTTGTCATTAGCCGCTGGGCTGAGCAGCACTTGGTCCCGCAGCGGCCGGCCTTTGTTGTCCACCGGCTTGACCGTGCTGCCACAGGCCTGATCCTCATCGCCCATAAGAAGAAAATAGCTGCAGCCCTGTCAAAACTGTTTGAGGAGAGGGCCATGATAAAAAAATATCAGGTGATTGTGCAGGGCCGGTTTCCGGAAGAGGACAGCCCTCTTACCATTGATGCAGACCTGGATAACCGTTCCGCCCTGACCCATGTGCAGTATATAAAATATGATTTGATCAAAGACCGCACACTTCTGGAAGTCCGCATCGAAACAGGGCGCAAGCATCAGATCCGCCGGCATCTCAGCAGTATCGGTTTTCCGGTTGTCGGAGACCGCATGTATGGACAGGGTCCTGATACTGAAGACCTGCAGTTGACAGCCTGTTACCTGTCCTTTATCTGCCCTGTCAGCGGTGAGGTCAGGGAATACAGGCTGCCGGAAGATTTAAGGCCGCATTTATAGCCACCGGGGTCGGGCTTAAAAATTGAGTTTTCCTAATTCAAATTCGCCCTCAAACCCGCTTGTTAGCTCGCAAGCGTGAAAGGCGGAAAGGCAGCTCTCAGCAATCAGCATTCAGCGTCAAAAGCAAGCAAGTGTGAAAGCCGGGAAGCCGGAAAGGATTTTTCCTCTAACTCGTGCGCCATATTACACAGGCAAAATCACAACAGCAGATAACCATTTTAAAAAAATCCGTAAATACAAGGGCCTTTGCAGCAATTAATCATTTACCTGAATCTGATATAAAATGGCATGGTAATTGCTCTCACCCCCCTTAAATATACCTTATTTCTCAACGGGTCAATATTCAGGGAAACAGGATACATTTTTTAAAAAAGGGGGGATATATGAAAACAACTTCATTATCAATCCTGCTTGTTTTACTGCTTCTGTTTTTCAATTCCATAGCTTTAGCGTCTGATATTACAATTACCGGATCAGCTCATTTCACGTGCAGCCTTATGTCGAAGTATATGCAAAAACACGGGTATTCTTTTATAGATGAAATTTCCTCTGCGGAATATTTAAAAATAAACCGCTATGCAGCAAGGGATGCGCAGGTCTTTATAAAAGATGCAAACAATATTACTGTGCGAAAAGGGCAGACGGATAAATATGGGAATTTTTCTGTCACGGTGCCTCAGGACGACAGATATCAGATTATTGTTAAATTCCATGATCATGAAGTTAAAGAAGATGTGTCTTTTTCAGATTTAAAAAACTACATCATTGATCTGGGCAATTTCAGTTCAGAGATAGTAGGAAGCTGGATAGATGCCAGGTCTGATTTGAGGAAGTAAGGACGAGCAGTAACAGCAGTCAGCTTTCCACTTAAGAAAAGTTCTCTCTCTTCATTTGAAATCAGCAAGAAGGTGCGTAAGCGCGGAAGTTTGAAGGAACCTGGGTCACCCATCTGTGTGTCATTTCTGCTTTCCTGTTTTCGGTCCTGCTTACTTTGATTTTTCTAAAAAGGAAACTATTGTTTTCACATTCTCAAGGTTGTTGCCATAATCTACGAGTGTTGACCATGAGGTCGGTCTGCTTGATACTTTTACAGCAGTGTTTTCATTGCTTATACCGGTAATGTCAAAAGAGATAGTGTCCCCCCATGTCTTCCAGTTAACAGACGATCTTGCTATGATTTTACCCTGAGAGCGGTTTTCCTCCCGGACCCTGCATCTGCTGATCAGGTCTAGAGATTTAATGCAAAGGTCAAAGGTCCTGTCATAGGGGAGCTGCAGTTCTGTATTCCGGACCTGAAAGGTACCCATTGACTCTTCTGATTGGTCACCTGCGATTTTTCCCACGGCCCGGCTGTGAAGAAACCCTAATATGATAAACATAAGAAAACCGAAGATTAAACCGAAAACAAGCCCGCCTGTAAGACCGGCATTGATACCGTAAAGAGATGAAAACAATACTGCCGTGAATATGCCGAAAGGAATTCCGTTGGCAAAAAATATTTTCAGGTTTCTATTCATATGCATAGTATAATTTATTTTTAAGATGTAAAGGCTCAGGTTTTGTTTCCAGCAAAAGAAGGCCGATGCTCTATGGACTATTGCTCTATGGTATTGTGTATAATATCAAAGCGTAAAAGTCGGACGATTTTTTGCTGTTACGCGATTGCACTTTGGACTATTGTGCTTTGGTTGCCGGAGTGGCGGAATTGGTAGACGCAAGGGACTTAAAATCCCTCGGAGAGAAATTTCCGTGCCGGTTCAAATCCGGCCTTCGGCACCATTTTTTGCAGGGTCCATGATGAATCAGGAACAGATTTTAGGATATTATAGAAAAAGATTTAAAACTGTCTGAAGATTAAACGATTGTGGAAAGAAATGAACCTTTTGAGTTTGCAAAGGTAACCGCCAAAAACCGGGTCCCAACAGAATATGCGGGATCTCTGCCCGCCTCTTTATTTTGAGTATTTGTTACCTTCGCAATGGCGTTTAACAAAGGACTTCTTATCTTGATGATTGCTTCGTGTTCAAGTTTCTCAAAGCACAGGAAACGAATTCCTTGTGGTGAAAGGTCAATAATTTTTGCCTCTTTCCCCTTTTGAGGCCAGGAAGAATAGTATAGAATGCTTCCGGATTTTTTTATACGATTAGCCGAGCGCTGATATTCCTGTTTTAACAATTCCCCGGTACTCTTTGATTGCAAAGGACTCCTGCATGAAGCACAGTTTTCACCGGGGTTTGCTTTACGCGCAAGGGGTCTTTTGCAAAACGGACAAAAGATGCTTATAACAGGATACCTGATATAGTCTTTATCAGGAAACTGTTGTTTTGTATAGCGCTCAAAGAGTCTTTTTTCATATTCAAAACGTTTATCGCTGTTGCTGAGTGTTTCGTAAGCCTCATTTATAATCGCAGCATTCCAATGTGCCCCGCCATAGTCCGGATGCTGCTTTAATTTATGCATTAGCGTGCGGTAGCATGCATGTATAATTTCCGCAGGGGCATCGGGCTGGACCTGAAGTATACGGTAATAGTTTCGTCTATTGTTCATATATAAATATGAAATTGAAATATGTTTCCAGAGAGAAAAGAATAATCTCTTTCTTAAAGAAAAAGTATCATCAATGGCTTCCTCTGTCAAATAAAATAATTTAGTGGTTTTTATGATGGCGGGCTATAAATTAACTTAACAACAACGCATGGTATTATTCATGAATGTCCGGAATGACAAATTACGGACCGATCACTTGCCATTTTATAGAGAGTTATCTCCCTTGAAGACAGCTATATAAGGAAGGTTTCTGTATTTGTTATCATAATCCAGTCCGTACCCGACTACATATTTATCAGGTATGGCATAACCCACATAATCCGGTTCTAAATCGACCTGCCGGTGAGTTTTTTTATCAAGAAATGCGCAAATTTTTAGTGAGGCGGGATTTCTGACGAGGAGAGTATCTTTTATATATTTTAAAGTTACTCCTGTGTCTACAATGTCTTCAAAAAGAAGCACGTGTTTGTCTTTTATATTTTCCCTTATATCAGCATGAATTTTTACTTCGCCTGTTGTCTCGGTTTTAATATAGCTGGAAGCTACAAGAAAATCGACGTTCATCGGCACCTGAATAAGTTTTACAATGTCTGCGAAAAACATAAAGGCGCCTTTCAATATTCCGACTGCAATAATCTCATTTCCTTTGTAGTCCATGGAAATCCTGTCAGCAAGTTCTTTTACTTTGCTTTGAATCTGTTCAACAGTAAGAAACGGTTTACTGACAATCATTTTTCCCCTGATTATTATTTATATATTGCTAAAGGTTTGACATATTATATATTTATCGATTCCATATTTTCATTATTTTTTTATGTTAATGATTAAATTGCCGAACATGAATCCACTATTCAAATTAAGTCAGAGATAAACAGAATCAACAATTTTAGAAATATTACTCCCCGTCGAAAGAGTTTAGGTTTTAACTATGAAGACGTCAATTTTAATTATAGATGATGAAAAGTCAGTTCGTCATAATTTAGTGGCGATTCCTGGTAATAAAACATATCAAAAAAGCCCCGACATCCTGTCAGGGCCTTTTTTTTGAAGAGGCTGCATTATAATAGAATGGATGAAAACGATTAAGCAGTTCCTGCTTTCAAGAAAAACTGTCCTCACACTGATACTGCTCATTCTTAAAGCCGTTGTTGCCGGGTATATCTTCCCGCAGAGGTTTTCGACTACACAGGAACAGTTTCAGAAATGGCATGAGACGTATCCCTTCTGGTCCCTCTGGGGCAGCAGGCTCGGGCTAGACCATGTATATACAACTCCCTGGTTCGCTGTCCTGCTCCTGATTTTTCTTATCACACTCGTACTCTCAACAATTGAACAAATCAAATTTTCTTACAAAAAGATATCCGGTCAGGGGATAACCCCGGATTCAGAAGGTGTTAAAATATCTGCTTCCAGGGAAGACGTCATCAGCGTAATTAAGAAGGCGGGATATCGGCTCTCTTATTATGATGAATCAAATCTGAATTTATCAGGAACCGATGGGGATACTGGGGCAATGCGCTTCTTCATGCGGGTATGGCTGTCATGATTTCAGCGTCACTCCTGATTGTCTCTACTGAAAAGAGAGGCCTGATACACCTGGCTGAAGGAGACGCCTTTTTTCAGGGCGGTCAATGGCTTTTAGAAGATACGGGCATTTTAGGAGGCGGGTTTATTCTGCCTGAGGCAGTGAGGCTTGAACAGTCCAATATTGAATTCTGGGAAACAGACGAGGTCAAGTACCAGACAACCGTGTTCAGCTTTACAGGCGCGGATGGAAAAGAGACACGGCATACCGTGGGGATCAACCTGAATGTAAATGACAGGGGGCTCCGCATCTATCAGGGCCGAAGCTTTGGCGAGGCCTTCTATGTATCGCTTACTGATACGGAGGGGAAGGAATTCAATAAGATATTCCAGATAGAGCATCCCTTAAAAAGGGATAAGGCGAGTTACGGCAACTTCATGATGGAAGACATCCCGTATCTGCTGAAAGCCAAATATTATGCTGACGCCGAAAAGAAATCCATTGAAAGCAAAGACCCTCTGCTGGTCATGAGGCTCGTTCAGACAGACCGGTCCATAGGTGGTATAACTCAGAATAACGGGGAAGGCGGAAGCTTAAAGATGGATATTGTTGAGAATGAAAAGATCTATGCGGAGGTATCTTTAAAGATTGGCGAAAGGAAACCCTTTGGTCCATATACTGCAGAGCTTGTTCACGTTGCAAAGTGGACGGGCCTGATATTCACAAGGAGCATCGGCATGTCTGGTGTCTTTGCAGGGTTTTTCATTATAATTACCGGAGGCGCGCTGACATACTTTATGCCGCCGAGAGAGATACACGCAAAAAAAGAAGGCGACAAATTCGATGTAACATGGAAGTCCGCGAAGTTTAAGAGTCTCTACGAAGATGAGTTCAAAAAAATTACCGGGATATTTGCGGGAAGGAGAAGCTGATGACCAGTCCTTTGATCATTGATACCGGCGCTCACTGGGCCGCTGTAATTATCTATGTAATTGCAACTGTGCTGAATGCCTATGGACTGATATTTGAAAACGAAAGGGCATATAAAAGGAGCTATTATATTGCGATTGCAGGCCTGCTGGTGCACGGTGTAGCTATCCTCTACCGATGGAATGCAGCAGGACACGGCCCTTATATGGCAAGGTATGAGGTCATGTCGTCCAATGCTTGGATGGCCCTTTTCCTCTTTCTCATTTTCTCAAAGCTCTTCCCGAAGATAAGACCTGCGAGCATCATCGTATTCCCGTCGGTGTTCCTGCTGATAGCTATAGGCATCTTCTTTAATCCTGAAGTTACAAAGCTGCCTCCATCGTTAAGGAGCATATGGCTCGTCCTGCATGTGAGTTTTTATAAGATCGCCCTGGGTTCGTTACTCATTGCGCTCGCTTTTTCAATATTTTATATCTTTAAAAACAGGACGCAGATTATATGGGTCCGGAAACTCCCGGAACTTGATATTATCGATATGTACGCATACCGCTTTGCGGGATTCGGCTTCACCTTCTGGGCCATTGCCATGCTTGCGGGTTCAATCTGGGCCTATGAATCGTGGGGAAGATACTGGGGCTGGGACCCGATTGAGACATGGTCTTTGATAACATGGATTTTCTTCGGCATCTATCTTCACCTGAGAAGGTTCTTCGGATTAAAGGGAGAGAAGGCCTCTTATTTCTTCATGGTATGTTTTGTCCTCTCAATTATAGCGCTGTTCTTTACGCCCCTGATCGAGTCATCCGTTCACTCGGAGTATTTCAGATCATGAAAAGGGCGCTGACAATCATAATCGGTTTTATTCATGACTTTGCCGCCGGTATATGGGCGGCGACTGTTCTGGCGGTTTACTGGCTTGACAGGGTCCCCGAGGTCAGCCTGAAGATAGTACTGAGCGGACTTATGAAGGAATTTTTTTATATCGGCCTTATCTGTATAGGGATAGTGTTTCTTGCAGGCGCCGGAAGGACCTTCACATATGCCTATGTAGGGGACGTGTACGGAGCGGATGCAGAGCGGACGAGAAGAAAGATGCTTATAATAAAGCATATCTTACTTCTTGTAATTTTCGGCAGCGGAACTTACTGGCAGTATACAATGGCCTTTCATTAAAATAAAGGAGAATGGAGTTTTTAAATGATCAGAATGCTGGTGATTATTTTAATTGCTGTCTTGTCTGTGACAGCCTGTGAACAAGACAAAAAAACGGTCGGCACGTCTTCGGAGAAGCCCAAAGAAACAGGCGCGTTTGATGAAGAAACAAGGATTAAAAACACTGTAATCCTTTATGATTCATTGCTTGCAAAAGGCTATATTACACAAAACATGAGTCTTCTTCTTGAGGCGGCGACAGAGAAGCGTGCCAATAAGGCTTATTACCACATGTCGGCTTTGGGAGAGGGCAAGGTAAAGATGGATATGAAACTGAATGAACTGAAATTCACGGATGTAAAAATTCTTTCGCCGGACAATGCTGAGGCCGGGACAGAGGAAAAGTGGGACTATAAATACATAAATACGGATTCAGGCAAACAGGTATATGAAAACTCTGTAGATTATAAGCTTACCTACCGTCTGATAAAGCTGTCCGGCAAATGGCTTGTTGATGATATAGATGTAAAGCAGACAAAGGAAAAGAACCCCGAAGGTTACAAGCCGCTTTCTTAATGAAAATTGATAAGGGACAGTTTAGGCTATTGCATCCATTTTTATTTTTTCAAGCAGCTTTTTTACGTCTTCCGGCATGCTCGTGCCTTTCATAGTCTCCGCGAGATATGAACTGGTGGCTATTATATGGACAACCTTAATCATGAATTCTTTCTTCCTGTCTGTTAACAATTCAAGGTTGTTTATCTTATACATATAGAATTCCCTCGAGGCCCTGCCCAGTATCTCAGACACCTCTTTTAGCGTCATCCCCTTTGGTTTTACCACAGGCTCCACAAGGTTGTACTTGCTGTAGTCCTTTATCTCTACATGGTCCTTTAAATACGGATACAGTTCCGAATACGGCCACGGCGCTATAGCAAGGAAAAACGCAAGGTCCGGATTGTAATACCTCGCAAGCTGAATGGTCTTCTCCATGCTCTCTTTTGTGTCATCAGGCATTCCCAGCACAAAAGACGTCTCCGTTACAATGTCCTGCGCGTTTAAAAGATCAAGCGCCTTCTTGGACTGCTCCACTTTTATGTCTTTCTTGAATATGTCCAGCGTCTCCTGTGTCGTTGCCTCAACACCCACATAGACATGGTCAATCAGGGCCTTTTTGTATTTCCACATGATGTCTTCGTCCCTGATTATATCGTCAACCCTTGTCTCCATCAGCAGCTTTGTACCGACATCCCTCTCTATCAGCAGGTCCAGGATATTCTCCCACCGTTCCCTGTTTAATGTCGGCGTTTCATCGGACAGCATGACTACGTTTACGCCATAGGTGTCCCTCAGGTATTCAAGCTCGGCAACAAAGTTCTCCGCGCTCCGGCCCCTCCACTTCCTTTCCCAGAAAAGCTGCTGAGAGCAGAAACTGCACTGCTGGTTGCATCCACGTGAGGAGCTTACTATCGCCAGTATTGAACCTTCCATCGGCTTATATGTATAGATGGGCCAGTCTATCAGGTCCCATGCCGTCGGCAGACTGTCTAAATCATTTATTGCAGGTCTTGAGGGTGTTACAATGAGATTGCCTTCTTTATAAAAAGATATTGACCTGACCTTATCAATATTCCCCCCTGAATTAATGCAGTCAAGAAGCTCTACCAGTGTCTCCTCGCCTTCGCCGCGTACAATGTAATCCATATACGCATGATGTTCCCTGAGTATCTCCTCAAAGCAGAATGTGGGATGGACATTCCCTATGACCGTTACAATCTCAGCGTTAATATCTTTAGCGAGTTTCAGTACCTTTAATGCATCCACTATCCCGGCTGTAAATGCCGTGACAGCTACAACATCAGGCCTCTCATCCCTTATCCTTTTCTCTATGTCGCCATATCCGTCCCAGTAGCTCATAGCATCGTATATGACAGGCTCGTATCCGGCGGCCCGCAGGCTTCCGGCTATATACACAAATGCAACGTTCAGCCACACCCCTGCCGACTCAACTACTCCGGAATGATATGGAGGGGTTATAAGGAGTATTCTTTTTATTTTTTTCATGATTACAGCCTATTTCCGACCTTATTTAATTATACTATTTTTACTTATTTTAATTATGACGTAATTCCTATGCCACAAATTGCATAGGGTCAAAAAAAAGATAACACACTGAAAAATTATGGAGGTTGGACCTCGATAGATTTATTGCCTTTTTATTAGCAACATCAATGGAGACTTGCAGTCCTAGTGACTTGCTGTTATCATTATAATCAGCGTAAGTCACTTTCGTGTCATTTTACCATTAATTAACACCATATGCACAGATGTAATTCTGCTTTAAAGGAAGGATAGAAAGAACAATGCAAAAACTAAATGCTTATACTGCCCGGGTGATGGTTGTATTATTTTCCCTATTATGTTTTGCCGTTGGATGTGCAACCATCCATCCGGCAAAAGCCGCAACAGACTTTATGAAGGACGGTGAATTATGGGGTGAAAAACACAGAGCAAACGGACTTAAACCGGGGGATATAGACAATGCATTTGTAAAAGTGCTTGCGAGCAAAACAGGTCTTGATTTCTTCGGAGTAAATGCTGATATGAGAGAGGCTTTTGTTAAAGGATACCGGTCAGGTTATCAGGATAAGACAGCAGACCTTGTTTTAGAGCCGAATTTCAATGCGGCAAAAGCCATGACTGGGAACTGATTTCACGAAATTGCCGATACTCACCGTTCCAAAGTGCATCAAGAAACTTCCTTGTCGGAGCTACAATAATGGTTCCCTTTCATCAATGACAACCACGTTGTCAATCAGCCATGTATCCCCTTTTTTAGCGAGTTCATAGCGAAGATCATATACATAGCCCTTATGCTCTTTGATCATTTTTTTTGTTTTTAAATCAATATGGCGGATATCCCACACTTCTTTCGTACTAACAATAACTGATTTGTCATCCGGGAATACAATATCCTTAAACTCTATCTTTTTCAATTCAGATTCCATCCGCCTTTGAGATTTCCTGACATTCGTCAGCCGGGTTTCAAGCCTTACAGCGTGATTTTCTGTAAGTATTTTATTCAGCTCTGTCAAATCCATGGTGATATACGCCTCTGAAAGAAGATTATTATACTGTTTTATCAATTCCTTCATGTGAATCACACTGCCATCTCTTCCCTTTCTGCATCCATAAAATCCTGAGATACTTATGATAAGAATAAGGATTACCGGTTTTATCATATTCATTCCGTGCATTTGCTTTAACCTGTCATGTAAGCTGAATGTATGTCCTTGATGAAATACGGAATAATAAAAAATGTCGCTACTGAAAAGATAAATGCCAGGATTATATACCATGCAGAGACCATACCATTCCACCGGAAGGTGATCCTGCCGTGAAGGTATACACCGTAGACCAGCCAGAGGACAAGCGACCATGTCTGGGTGGTGTCCCATGACCAGTAACTGCCCCATGAGTTGTTTGCCCATATAGAGCCCGTGATTATCATTATGGTCAATGTGATAAAGCCAAAGGCAACGAGCCTGTAGCTGTAATCATCCAGCATTGCCGGAGAAGGCAGCTTTGCCAGTATACCGCTGTGTGTATCCCTGCCTTTTTTCATGAGATAGAATACCGACATTGCGACAGCGATAAGGAGAGAGGAAATAGTAAGCTTGGCAAAGATAACGTGAACCACAAGCCATGAACTCCTCAGAGTGGGAGGCAGCGCCCTTACCTCTTGTGAACCCATGAATGCAAAACCCATCATGATAAAAGAAAGCGGCATTACAGCAGCTCCGAGGTTTACAAAGTTCCTGAACTTCCACTGAAGAAGAAGAAAAAACAGGACAGACACCCATGCTGTTGATGAAAGGATCTCAAAGGTGCTGACGTAAGGGCCGTGCCCCGCGTGCAGCCATCTTAACACAATTGCAACTGTATGAAAAAGAAGTCCGCAAGCCGCCAAAAGAGCGCCTGCTTTCCTGAAACCGTCCTTTTTAAATGTTAAACCTGCAATATACGCTACTGCACTGAAGACATAAGCGCCGACAGAAATCCAGAAAAGGATTATTTCAGCCATGTGCCTTCACCTCTGCCTTGAGTTCCTCAATTTCAGCATGAAAGCGCTCCCTAAAGGATTCCCTGAATTTATCACTGCTCGCTCCCATAATGACCACTTCTCCGCTTTCACTTTTCCTGATTATTGCCCAATAGTTTTCAGGCACCCAGAAAAACGTGATGATAAGGCCGATAAGCATGACGACAAAGCCTGAAAAAATAACTGGAACACCATAGTCCCTGATTACCACAAAAGAAGTATACGGCCTCAGGCTCAAAAACCTCAAGGTAATCCCTTCAAAAGACAGACTCCCGCCCTTAAATGCTACTCCCCTGAAGTTACTGCGGAGGTCCTCCTTGCTCGTTACCTTCAGCAGGGTCGCCATATGCATAGCGCCCAGTTGTTCAAGTCCCTCTATCTCGCCCAGTTTTTCGGTAAAGAGCTCCAACAGAAGTGAGATGCCGATACCCGGCAGTGTTATGGCGCTCTTCATTTGTTCACCCGGTTTTTTCGGGAGCTGAAACCTCGCTGTACCCTCTGCTGTTGTGCTGGCAGAGTCTGTAATATCAAGAACTGTGATGTAGCCGTTCCTTGAGCCCTGGTATATGTTCATTCCCTCTATTTTTACCGGGTTGTTCACTTCTATCCGTCTTTTACCCATAAACCTTCCTTCAGCATCAAAGACGCTCACAATGCTTGCCCTTTGTTTTACTTCACCCTGTCTCCAGTATGAAAGGTCAATTTCCTCAAGCCTTATTTTCAATCCGCTGTTTCCGCTGAACAGAGCCGGCTTTTCTGTAACCTCCCTGTAGTTCTCATACCTCTCAATAAAGTTTTCTCCCGGTGAAATTTCAAAATATCCGGCGTATCGCGTAAAGACACTGAGGAGAACTCCCATGAGTATTATCAGAAACGTCAGATGAAAGGAAAAAACCCCCCAGTAACCGGCCCTATGCTTCACGGCATGAATGCGTGTCTCATTCCCGAGATTGTCGCTCTGAATATAAAAGCCCTTTCTCTTGAAAAACCTTCTAATCAGGGGTTCCGAATCTTCGGGGCAGAAAAACTCCGCATTGTTTATAAAAGCCTGTAATGCTTCATATGTGCGATATCCCCTGATGCCCTCTTTTCTGGCTCTTATCCTCCTTGCCATCCTTATGCTTGAAAACCCGAGGTTCAGCACAAAAACAGCGAGCACAGCAAGAAAGGGTATCCAGAGGTCCTCCGCCGATTGAATCCCGAGCGAACCAAGAATCCGTAAAAACCACGGTACTTCCTCAAGGTAAACGAATTTCTGCGCTATTACAGCCCGCTGGGCAACAAGCAGGCCGAGTATGACGATAAGGACAAAGGAAAGTCTCATGCTTCCGAGAAAACTCACCAGTCTGTCAAAACGTGTTTTTTGTTCCTGGTTCATAATAACTATTCCATTTTACCACAATAAAAAAAGGCTGGTTTTACACCAGCCCTTTTTGAATATTATTGCAAATATAGATATCAGGTTTTATGTACAGCCTGGGATTACCCATGAACCGTGCTGAGACTGGCTTCCGGATGTTTCGCTGTCTATACCTTCTGTAAACGTCGTTGTCTTTAAAAGATGCCTTCTCTGATTGGCGACACCTGTGCCTTCTGAGCCTGAACCATGCGGAATCGGAATGTGGCAATACTGACACGCTCTCTGATGCTTTCCTGATCCGCCGTAGAGATGCCCGTCCGAAGGCCTGAAACCTGAATTGGTAAAACTGGGGTTATGACAGTTGAGGCACCATGTATTTCCTGTCAGAGAACTGGTAGTTGCGTTCCATGTAGTATATGGACTTCCTGCAGGCACTTTAAGAATTTTGGCTACGCTTGATCCATGAGGGCCTTCAGGCACAGCCACTCCGCCGTCTGCCGCGTTGGGACCATGACAGTCAGAGCATCTCAGGGCCAGTGTCCTGAGATTTGCATCATTATACGTGAACCCGGACCTCGGCATCATGACCTCAACATATTTTTTGGTGCCCTGGGTAGGCACTGCATTCAGATTGAACGTGGCGATTGTCCAGATGCCTTTGCTTGTACCGGTATTTACTGTATATGAGTATTTGTCCTTCTCCACCCAGTGGAAGCTGTCGTTTGCAGTATTAAAATCAATATCAACCTTCTTTGTAGCTCCTGCGCTAAAGTTCGAATGGCAGTTAAAACAGACCTTATACTGATGGTCAGGGTCTGTCACCGTTACAGTAGAGAAGGTCGGCTGAGCACCAGCGCCAGGTGTTGAAGGATCTGCACCGCTCATACCGCTGAGCGGACTGGCGATAGTCGCTATATGCTTATTATGACAGGCAGCGCAGTCTGCAACGGCATGAGGATAAGTCTTCGCAAACATGGGCTGAATGCTGTCCTGTGCCCCATTTGCTACTGTTGTCCCATGACAGTTGTAACAGAAGGTCTGTTCCGCTCCCGCCGTATAACTGTACCGCGTCAGCTTCTTCGAGGATGATCCGTGGGCGTTAATCGTCGGGGAAAGCGTGGTTCCGGTTCCCGAAGCATCTCCGTGGCAGGCCATGCACTTGTTAACATTTGAGGCCTGGCTGTGTGCAACTGTACCTATTGTCCATCCGATATTGACCACATTTGCTCCGTCTGTGCCAAACGGGTCGGTCGGCGTTCCGAGTCTTGTAGCTCCATTAGAGTCATGACAGCTTATGCAGAATACCTCTGTGCTCGCTGCAGTGCCATCAAAGGTTATTGCTGCGCCGGAATCGGCATTCAGCAAAGACGCATTCGGGTCTAACCCTAAGCCAAGATGGCTTCCATGACATGCCTGACAGGTTGCCTTAAGAGGAGTGTTGATTCCTGCGGCGACATGCGTGCTTCCAGTTCCTTCCTTGCTAAAATCGCTGGATGCCCCTGTTGTTGTCCTTCTTACGCTCTTAACAACCCCTGCGTGGCAGTCAGAGCATGTTGTTGTCCCAACACCCCATTGTGGTGTAGTTACCCCGCCGTGGCAGGACACAGTCCTGCAGCTTGCTGTGACTGGTGAATTAGTCTGGGCAAATGTATCATCAACACCGGCATTATATGCGCTGTTGCCGTTCTTATCGTAATAGCCATTGTCTATTGCTGTAGCCCCTGCCTTCATCTGTATATTTGCATTTCTGTGTGCAAAGTCTGCGCTCGTCTCAGTTGCCGGTATTACATGGCAGGTCGAGCAGATATAGGTGTGAACCTGATGGTCGCCTACAAAAGCTCCTGTTACACCGCTTCTTGTTCCGTCAAGAGGCGGATAGTCATGACAGCCTGCGCAGGAGGTGATGGTTGAGAGCGATGCAATAATAGTCAGTGTTGCCGAGGTTGTGTCATTGTCAACCGGCGTTCCAATGCCGGATCCTGTAGCAGCACTTATGTTGCCGGTAAAGGTCTGTGAAAGAGTTGCGCCCGCAGTGATATCAACTGTAACGAGATAGTTGGCAGATGTAGTTGTCACTGTCTCCGCACTGGCCAACGTTACTGTTGTAGCATTGCCTGCTATAGCAGTAGATCCGCTTGAGATCAACGTATCAGTTCCGTCCAGCGTCCCTATCGTACCGGCGTCACGATATATTTTAACGCCGTTTGTAGGAATATTAGTTGCATTAAAGTTAGCGCTTCCGGTAACGGTCAGGGTCGAGACTGTCCCTGAGCCAGTATTCAAAGATAGCGTAAAGCCGTCCAGTGCATTGTTCGTCGAGCTCCTGAGCGCATTGGCGCTGGCTGGATTTGTGCCATTGCCAATAGTTAGTGTCTGCGCAGCAGTAATAGTCAGTGTTGCCGAGGTTGTGTCATTGTCAACCGGCGTTCCAATGCCGGATCCTGTAGCAGCACTTATGTTGCCGGTAAAGGTCTGTGAAAGAGTTGCGCCCGCAGTGATATCAACTGTAACGAGATAGTTGGCAGATGTAGTTGTCACTGTCTCCGCACTGGCCAACGTTACTGTTGTAGCATTGCCTGCTATAGCAGTAGATCCGCTTGAGATCAACGTATCAGTTCCGTCCAGCGTCCCTATCGTACCGGCGTCACGATATATTTTAACGCCATTGGTAGGAATATTGGTTGCAGTAAAGTTAGCGCTTCCGGTAACAGTCAGGGTAGAGACTGTCCCTGAGCCGCCATTCAAAGATAGTGTAAAGCCATCCAGTGCATTGTTCGTCGAGCTCCTGGGTGCATTGGCATTGGCTGGATTTGTGCCATTGCCGACAGTCAGTGTCTGTGTCCCGATTGTCAGCGTTGCATCATTATTATCACTATCAGTGTTTGTATTGGCAGTCGACGTGATGCCTGAAACCTGCGCCTGCAGTGTGCGCCCGCTGGTTGCTGTTGCTGATATGTCATAGGCAATTATATAGTTGACTGTCGTTGTGGTCACAGATATGCTCAGCCCGGAGAACGTAGCTGTGTTTGTCGCAAACGTCGTAGACGCTATTAGTGTATCTCCTGCATCCCATTCACGGTCTCCATTGTTGTCCTGATATATCTTTGCTGCTGATGTCTCTGTCTGTGACGACCCGGCAGAGGCTGTGCCGGTCACCACAATCTGCGATACTGTTGCTGTCCCTGCATCCACCGATAGGGTGAATGCGGATATGGCCTTGTCGGCTTCACTCCTGTATACTGTCTTGTTTGTCGGGTTGGTTGCGTCCCCGACAGTCAGTGTCTGGCTGGTGATCGTCAGCGTTGCGCCGCCTGTATCGTTGTCCGTGTTTGTCTGTGCAGACGAGCTTATGCCGGACAACTGCGCTGTAATTGTTCTTGTAGCTGTGGCAGTTGCCGAAATGTCTACTGTAACAATATAGGTGTCCGTTGCTGTTGTCACAGGTATGCTCAGACCTGAGAATGTGGCTGTGTTTGTCGCGAATGTCGTAGACGCTATCAGTGTATCTCCTGCATCCCATTCGTTAGCAGTCGTACCCGTGTCCTGCCAGATTTTCACTGCTGATGTCTCTGTCTGTCCAGAACCTAAAGATGTCGTGCTGGTCACGACAATCTGCGTCACTGTAGTATTTCCGGCATTCAGCGAAAGCGTGAATGTGTCAAGGGCTTTATTAGTATCTGTCCTGTAAACATTCTTGGCTGCCGGATCAGTGCCGTCGCCCGCAGTCAGGGTCTGTGTCCCGATTGTCAGCGTTGCATCATTAGTATCATTATCAGTGTTTGTATTGGCAGTCGACGTGATGCCTGAAACCTGCGCCTGCAGTGTGCGCCCGCTGGTTGCTGTTGCTGATATGTCATAGGCAATTATATAGTTGACTGTCGTTGTGGTCACAGATATGCTCAGCCCGGAGAACGTAGCTGTGTTTGTCGCAAACGTCGTAGACGCTATTAGTGTATCTCCTGCATCCCATTCACGGTCTCCATTGTTGTCCTGATATATCTTTGCTGCTGATGTCTCTGTCTGTGACGACCCGGCAGAGGCTGTGCCGGTTACCACTATCTGCGATACTGTCGCTGTCCCAGCATCCACCGATAGGGTGAATGCGGATACGGCCTTGTCAGCTTCACTCCTGTATACTGTCTTGTTTGCCGGGTTAGTTGCGTCCCCGACAGTCAGGGTGTTCCATGTAAATATATTGCTAATCGTCTGCGTCGCACTGCCGTTGACACCATCAGTGTCATTATAAGTTACTCTTACATCATAACTGGTACCGGCAGAAAGCCCGGTTATTGTCGTTGTGTATGGGCTTGTGGTATGCGCTGCATTCGTCACCCAGTTAGTCCATGTGCCGGATAAACTTAGTTTGTAATCCACTGTATATGTGTTATTGGCGTTTCCGTCATCAGTGTAGGGCATGCTCACATTGATCGTAGTGCCGCTTGCCGCCACAGCAGTTGCCGTCCCGGCTGTCGTAGCCTGGGAAGCCTTTATGCTCATAGCGGACATAGCATAAATAGATGCTGTAGCACTACTTATAGTGTGGTTAGCATTCGTTGTTCCTGCAGTAGCGTCAGTCAGAATATAGCTGGAATTATATACAGTTCCATCGTTAGTCGATAAAGGTCCAAGTACAGAAGTCCAATTTGTGGCAGGCGTTGTAATGGTACGATATGTTGTTCCACCGGTCCTGCTCATATTTACCACTTCGACAGCCTGTTCGCCTGCTGCGATAGTTAGATTCGAGGGTAAGGCGACTGATGTTGTGCCTGTGCCACTCACAGAACTCCCGATAGGATTTGCAGACTGGTCTACCCCATCATAAACAGTAGCAAAAACGTTGTTGACAGACGCTGAACCTGCGCCACCCCACGTAAAGATTAGGTTAGTATTAGCTGCTGCATCCAGACCTGCTTCACTCAGTCTAAAAAGATACGTATGAGCTTGCGTACTGCCTCCATCAGCCGTCACCTGAGTCATAGACTGGCCGCCATACGTTACAGAGCAGGTTTTGGCACCTGCTGCGTCAATACTTGAAGAAACAGCAACAACCAGCAAACGATTGGTATTACTACCAGCATTCACTGTGTACGCAATCGTTCCGGGGAATGCATTCGTATTAGTATAGATTTGGGACCATGCATTGCCCGGGACCGTTGTAATCGCCGCCTCAGCCCCACCGATTGCACCTAAAACCATAATTAGAGCAAGAACTGCCATAAAAGCCATCTTCACAACGCTGTTACTCTTTCCAAAATTTTCTAGCATACTATTCTTTATATCCTCATCCCTGGATTTTGTCATCATTTTTTTATTCCATTTACGGTATATCTTCATTTCGCCACCTCCTAATTCCCCGCCGTGGCAGGATTCTGCCAGTAAGGAGTCACTTGGAAGTGACAGCTCACGTTCGAGCAGGTCTTTGGATTTACAGTAGATGACGTACCCTGCACGCCGTTGTACGCAGGTGCGCTCGGCCCGAACTGATAGCTCACAGGAATTGTTATGGTCCTCAGCGTGTTCGGCAGTGTCGCTGAAGTCGAGTGGTTTGCAGAATTATTCGTATGACAGACGCCGCATGTTGCGTTGAATTTTGCGTTATTTCCAAACTGATCTGTTGCAGGGTCAAGCGTGTAGCCGGAAAGCGCAAGCAGATGGTTCAGGTGCTTCGTATGAACGCCCTTGCCCTCCTGCTCAGATGTCATGTATGTTTTTCCGTCTCCGATCGCAGGCGGATATCCATGACAGGAGTCACATCTGCCTATTTTAAATGCCTCGCCGTCAACCGTGGTGTCACCGCTATGTGTATGGCATTGCACACATTTTGAACTGCTGTTATGTCCATCACCTGATGTTGAAGTATAGTGAGCTGTTGTAGTATGACAGACATTACATACACCATTAAACGGTGCTGAAGATTTGGCATAATCTGTGCCTGTGCTGTTTGCGGTAAATGCAGGAGAACCTGTTGAAGCAGGGGTTCCATACACATCGGTCTTGTCTTTTGTAACGTTTGAGTGAGTCATAAAGATATTGCCTGAGCCTGATGTCCTGTCCCCATGCGGGTCATGGCAATCCCAGCAGAGTGAGCCGCCGTCATTTGAAACGCCGTGTTTTGCTCCATAATGATATTTGTCTATCTTCTTTGCTGCATTTTTGCTCGTCATAACACCAGCACTATCAGGGTCATAACCTGTTGAGCCTGTTTTGTGGCAAACAAGACAAGTATCATTCCATCCGTTTCCAAAGGCATTATTATTTGCCAGACGGAATGGATTAGTAACTGTATTATGAGTTACCGGGGAGCTATGACAATACCGGCATGGGTCGCCGCCATTAGCAGCGCCGGGCAGGTTTGCTGCAGAATTACCCGAGACATCATAAATGCTTGTTGTCTTACCATGACCGGACCAACTCCATTGTGCGTTGTCTATTATAGCGAGAGTTCCATTGCTAAAGGTAAAATCATCCACATCGCCCGTTCCAAGATGACAGTCTCCGCATGATGTCAATGTTCCACCCCATTGTGGCGCTCCAGCTCCATGACATGATGCTGCAGAACAAGTACCGTATCCGTTGCCCGGCGTCCCGCCTGCAGTATAGGAATTTGAAACATTTATTGAAGCGTTCACGTGGTTTGATGAATTATATGATGAAGCATCATTTGCAGCCCCTGTGTGGCAGTCTCCGCAGCCGTTTACACCCATTGTTCCAAGATGCGCTGCATGACTGCCGGAGGTTAATCCCGATGTTTCAGTCACTTTATGACATGTACCGCATGCAGCCGAACCGCCCCATGTTACTGTCGCGTATGTAGGCGTTGATGAATTGCCGTTTGTTGTTGATTGTCCCGTGCTATGACAGTATGCTGTTGAACAGGTGTCATAAGGCGCTCCGCCCTTTGCCACATTCTGCGGATATCCGAGGTCTCCGGCTGCTGTATCGTATACATCAAGGTTCCCGTCAAGATGCTGTGCCGGCGTTGTGGCGCCCTGTACTGCATTGTCATGACAGTCTCCGCATACGGCTTTATTGTAGCTTGTAGTCACCACGTGTTTCTGGTGGCTGCCTGTGGCAGGTATCTCCGCGTGGCATTCTGTACAATCCGTTACGCTTGTCCCCCATTCAGGAGTTACGCTCAGACTGCCCGTTCCATCATCATGACATGATGCTGCGGAACAAGTACCGTATCCGTTGCCCGGCGTCCCGCCTGCAGTATAGGAATTTGAAACATTTATTGAAGCGTTCACGTGGTTTGATGAGTTATATGATGAAGCGTCATTCGCTGCTCCGGTATGACAATCGCCGCAGCCGTTGACTCCGGTTGCCCCAAGATGCGCTGCATGGCTGCCGGATGTCAGTCCTGATGCCTCGGTTACTTTATGACATGTTCCGCATGCTGCGCTTGACGCATTGCCCCATGTCGGCGATGCATAAGCCGGCGTTGCTGAATTTCCGTTTGTTGTGGATTGTCCCGTGCTGTGGCAATATGCTGTTGTACATGATGTGTAAGCAGAGCCCTTGGCTTTATCCTGCGGATATCCAAGGTCGCCTGCTGTTACATCATATACGTCTACATTTGTATCAAGATGCTGCGCCGACGCTGTTGTCCCCTGTACTGCTCCATCATGACAATTGCCGCATAACGCCTTGCTGTATTGCGTTGTTACTACATGCTTCTGGTGACTGCCCGTGCCAGGCACTGCAGCGTGACATTCTGAACAGTTTGCCGGTGAAGAACCCCATGCCGGTGTGACCGCGAGACTGCCTGTCCCGTTGTCATGACAGGAGGCGGTTGAACATGTGCCGTATCCGTTTCCGGGCGCCCCGCCTGCCGTATATGTATTTGAAACATTTATTGAAGCATTCACATGGTTTGCTGAATTATATGATGATGCATCGTTTGCAGCTCCTGTATGACAGTCCCCGCAGCCGTTTACCCCTGTTGTACCGAGATGCGCTGCATGACTGCCGGAGGTTAATCCCGAGACCTCTGTCACCTTATGACATGTTCCGCAGACAGCGCTTGCCGGAGTATCCCAGATAGGACTTGCATAGGTCGGCACTGCTGAGTTTCCGCTCGTTGTTGATTGCCCCGTGCTGTGACAATAGATGTTGTAACAAGTCTTCATTCCGTTATTTGAAACAG
>CAYMUX010000002.1:4740-66341 GCA_964393845.1 uncultured Nitrospiraceae bacterium | reverse complement strand
TACGACAAAAGATTAGATATGTCTTTCTTGAGGCCCGGTTGGAGAAAAAAGCCGGGCCTCAAGAACTTACAATGTTTTCCTGGTATATATTCCCAAGGGGATAATAGTGTTTTTTGATTCTGAATCTGATAAGAAAATTGCGCTTCACCTCTCTTGAAATGACAAGAAATTATATGCCAACTATTCTTATAACAGGTACGTATATAGCAATAATATAATTGTTTTTACGCATTAATGAGTGATATAGCACAAATAAATAAATATAACGGTAAAGCTCACTTTATTATTTAGATAAAATACCTCATTAAATCAATATATTATGTAAGCAATTGAGTGAATGAAAGATACTGGCATGATGATTGCAAAAGATGATTACAGTCGATTACAAATATAGTTGATAGAGAAGTATGATGGATAGAGAATATATGATAGAAAAAAGAAAAATATTTATAGCTTACTCAATACTTATCATGGTCGTTTTTTTGATAAGTGATCCGACATATCTTAAAGCAGACTCACTATCGGCTATAAGAGGAGAATGCGTTAACTGTCATACGATGCATAACAGTCAAAATACAGCAGTCATGGCAGATTATGGAGCGTCCGGTAAGCCGTGGAAAGGCACTGGTCCTTATAAGTCACTTACACGAGGCGATTGCCTCGGATGTCACGGAATCGGCACTTCTAAAATTGTAACCATAGGCGCCAGCGAGATCCCTCAGGTTTATCATACCGCTGCAGGCGCTGATTTAGCAGGCGGCAACTTTGCATATATCCTGGGAACAAAGGGCAGCGGCGCATCTGATGCCAAGGGGCATAATGTGACAGATATCGGTGACCCTGAAAGTACATTGACAGAGCCTCCGGGACACCATGATCCCAATGATATCGGAGTAGATATTACCTGTTACGGGAATTTCGGCTGTCACGGCATTCGTAAAAAACCTGTTCCGGCTTTCAAAGGGATTCATCATAACAATGTAGACGGGAAGCTCGATGTTGCTGATACGCCTCAAAACAGTTACAGATTCCTAATGGGTGTTTATGGTTATGAAAATACAGCAGGCGCTAATAAATGGCAGAACTTTGATTCAAATGAACATAATGAGTACTTCGGGGCTACATCCCCAATTGATTTTGGCGGCGGTTGCAGTCTTGCTTCCTGTCATACCGGCAATGGTGTACAGCCTACAAACCATACGATGAGCATGTTCTGCGCCACATGCCACCAGAACATTCATATTTTAGAAAAAATAGGCGGTGATAATAGTTCGCCGTTTACCAGACATCCGACCGATGTGATTTTGCCAGGCACCGGGGAATATGCAAATTATAACCCAACAGGCAGCAATCAATTCAGCGTTGAAGCGCCTGTGGCGCGGGATACTGTCCCCTCCGGCATCAGCGCTATTGTTAATCCCGGTACCACTGGTGTAACTAGCGCTATTGTCATGTGCCTTTCCTGTCATGTGGCGCATGCTTCCAATTATCCAGATATGTTGAGATGGGATTACAACACAATGGTAGCAGGCGGCGGTGGTTCAGGGGGCTGTTTTACCTGCCATACAACAAAAAATTAAATTCCTACTTTAGAAAATATTTTAAAGACCTGGCTGGACTATAAAACCAAGCCGGGTTTTTTTATTTATTTTGATAACCTGATAGGAAATGTATTATCTCATAACATCGACTCTTTAACGAGGGTTCCCCATATAATTTTTCAGTAAGTCATAATAATATTGCACGTTCGCATTGTTTGGATTCATGGTCAGATATTTCTGAAACATTATTGCTGCATCTGTAAAACGGTTTTGCTTCATATATATGAAACCGAGCGTCTCATAATATCCCCATGTTGCAGGTGTTTCTGCTATTCCCAGGTTGCACTCACTAATAATCTCATCGTATATCTTCTCTTTTGAAAGGTAGCGCTGATGAATAAAATCATAATTGTTTTGTGAGGCTTTTAAAAAAATCATTAATTTGCCATCTTCATAAATTAATTCCCACTCACTGTCCTGATAAAGACTGCCCACGAGAGGAATTATATTTCACATTGGTGAAACCGCAGTAGTTAGAATAAAATTTACATCATAGGCATTCAGAAGCCTTTTCCATAAGGGCATTCCCGGGTCTTTGCCTATTGAGGACCCGATTATTTGATTATAATGGAAATAAGCCGTTTCATTCAGATTTCGGCCGTCGATAAAAACTTTATAATCCGGATAAAGTGACCAGATGAGATAACCCCCTGAATTATACAGATTGAACATATTGCCAGGGATTCTGTTTTTTTGAATAAATTCCACTGCATTTGAAGGATATCTTTTTTCGCGCATATCAAATTTCAGCGCCACACCGCTTACTGCAATTTTAATGAGAAACATGAAAGCTAATGCTGCCGGTAATAATGAAAAAAAACTTTTCGCCTCCAGTTTTGAAATTAATTTATTATCAAGAAGTTTTCTATAAAGGCTCCATTCTTTAATCTTAGACCCTGTACATGTTAACGAATATGCTAGAAATACCCCTGTTCCCAATGCAAAAAAATGATGTATTTAAGGCCAGTCAAAGACGGAGGGATGAGTATAAGCGAAAGGAACAACTCATTCAAGTCCATGCGTTTCTTTGCGGTACAAATAAGAATGGAAACGACTACCAAAGCAAGCATGAACCAGTAAGCATGATATTCATAGAACATCGGGTTGCGATACTCTTCAATAATAGTTCCAAATACACTGCTTTTCATAATCCATGGGAACAAAAAGGTTTTATAAGTATTTGGATTTAATAAACTTAACAAAAAAGAAGCGAAGGAAATTAGTATTAATGTTTGTAGTTGTCTTTTTGAGATAGGTTGAATTCCTGATATGTTAAATTTATTATTCAGTATATATTTAATAAATTCAGAAAAAGCGAAGGCAATGGTTATCAGGACGCCTAAAATAAATACTCCGTGAAGGTTTGCCCATATGAGCATAAGCACTGGAAGAAAATAAATGCATTTGCCGCCTTTTCTGAAGTCGTAAAGAGCGTATAGTGTACAGGAGAACAGAAGGTAAGAAAATAGCTGTGTTCTAGTGTAGTTGAAGTCAATTCCTATAAGTGCTATGAGACTCAGAACCAAAAGTGAACTGAAGTGGCCGGCGCCCCTTTTGAGCATTGTCAGGTATAGAACTGCATAGGAAGAGATGAAGATAATTGATTTAAAAATGCCAATCCCTTTAAAACCGCCTAAGAGATAGATAACGTAAAAACCAAGCTGCCCCAGCCAACTGGTTTTAAGTGCGATAAATAAGAAGCGCTTTACTTTTTCTGAAGGGAGTTCGGATGGGTTGACCTCTGTTTTGCCAATATTGCTTATGCTTTCGGGAATATATGTTGTAAAAGCAAATTCATCTTTTTGAGGGTTAGCATGAGTTTCGTATATTCGCTGTCCATCTTTAAGATGCCACCAGAGGTCAAGATCGTCGACAGTATTTGCGTAAGTTAGAAAAACTATGACCAGAAGCAACAAGACAGAAATGGATTGAAAGATTTTTTTCATTGTTTTTAAATTCTGCCTCTTTATCGCTGAAATATATATTAACCCCAAAAATGCATATAAAAAAGGCATGCCTGTAGAATCAAGCATGTCAAGGCTTTTCATGAACTGCCTTTATTCCAAACTTGCAAGCTTAATATTTATTAGTGCACAATTAGAGCATGAATAAACATGCTGTTAATATATTATTAATTGTATTCCTCGGCCTTGCAGTTTATTCAAATACTTTTAATGTCCCGTTTCAATTTGATGACATAAATAATATTTCAGAGAACGCTGTTATTAAAGATCTAAATAATTTTGCTCAACCTTTTTCTTCAAACTACGAGTTTTTTAATACACGATATATCAGTTATTTGACTTTTGCACTGAATTACAAAATGCACGGTCTGGATGTCACCGGATATCATGTTTTTAATCTTATGATTCATCTCATAAATGCTGTCCTTGTCTACTATCTCGTTATTTTTACGTTAAAGACTTCGGTAATAAATCGTATTGTTGATTATAAATTCCAAACGAATCTAATCGCTCTTTTTTCAGCCCTCCTTTTTGTTGCCCATCCTTTACAGACACAGGCAGTTACATATATTGTTCAGAGACTCGCGTCACTTGCAACCATGTTTTATCTTCTCTCACTTGTCATGTATGTAAAATCAAGACTTATCCAGATAACAAAAGCCGATACCAGAATTTTTTGGGTCTCTTATTTCATATCCGTTGTTTCCGCAATACTTGCGATGAAGACAAAGAGCATTGCGTTTACCCTGCCGGTTATGGCCGGTCTTTATGAATTAATTTTTTTTGAAGGAAAGATCAGGAAGCGATTGTTGATTCTTGTTCCGCTTCTTCTGACTATGCTGATTATTCCATTAAGTCTTATAGATATTAACAAGCCTGTTGGAGAAGTAATAGGCGATGTTGGTGAGGTAACGAAGCTTGAGACACAACTATCAAGAATGGACTATTTTTATACGCAATGCAGGGTCATAGTTACATACATAAGATTGATATTTCTGCCGGTAAATCAAAATCTTCTCTATGATTATCCGATATATAACTCTTTTTTTAACATAAATGTTTTCTTGTCTTTTATATTGTTATTGACTGTATCATGTATTGCTGTCTATATTCTTTACGCCGTTGGAAAGAAGGCTTCTCCCGATTTTTCCAGCGGGACAAAACGTTCATGGTATTCGGACCCGAATTTACGACTGGTATCCTTTGGTATATGCTGGTTTTTTGTGACTCTGTCCGTAGAGTCAAGCATTATCCCCATATTGCATGTAATATTTGAGCACAGGGTTTATCTCCCGTCAGCCGGGGCCTTTATTGCAATAACGACTGCTGTTTTTATTGCGGCAGATAAACTCAAGGATAAATTCCCACATATTAAAGCAGCCGTTGCTCCGTTTTTTGTTTTTATAATTGTAATACTGTCTGCTTCCACATATGCCAGAAACTCCGTATGGAAGGACGGGGTTACTCTGTGGAACGATGTTGTAGAGAAGAGTCCTCATAATGTAATAGCATTAACAAATCTCGGAGATGCCTATATTGAGAAAGGTCAGCCGGATAATGCTGTTTATTATCTTAGTAAGGCAGTTGCCTTAAGACCTGACTATGCTAAGGCCCACTATAATCTCGGATTTGCCTATGCGCGGAAGGGACAATATGATAAGGCAGTTCATTCCTTTAACAGGGCAATTACTATAAAGGCAGATTATGATAAAGCATATAACAATCTCGCCATAATATACATGGAGAAGGGACATCTTGATAAGGCGACAGAGTATTTTCGTAAGGCAATTGATATAAATCCCGGCCATGCCAGGGCGCACTATAACCTCGGCATTATTTATGTAAAAGAAGGCCAACTCGATACGGCCGTAAAGTATTTCAAGAATGCAATTGCAATAAATCCGGATTACGTTGAAGCATATTACAATCTGGGGCTGACATACTATTTGAATGGAAACATAAACAGCGCCATTACAGAATATATAAATGCTATAAGACTAAAACCTGATTATGCCAATGCGCATTATAACTTGGGCGTTGCATATTCAAAGATTGGTCTGCACGGCAAGGCGGAAGAACATCTTCAAAAGGCCAGTCTCTTTGAAACCGGGAGAAAATGAAAGCTGAAATTTATTTTTCTTTCATCTCAATTTTTAATAGAGCAATTTCCTGACTAACGTCCTTAATCTGATGCGTTAATTTGGATATTATAATGGAGTAGTGAATGGATAAAACAAGAAGAAAAAGGTTTGAAAAAAGGAACAATGTAGTTGTCGGAGTCACGGCGCCAATGAGATTTGTAATTATTACAAGGAGCTTATACCAAAAAACAAGGATTATCATTCCTATACCGGTCAATATCCACAACCACGAATATTCTTCTTTAAGCTTTCTCCTCCTCAGCATTTCGATAATAAAGACAAATATAACTACTGATGTTATTAAGGCAAAAATCTTTTGATGAATCGGTATATCCATTAACTGCATATCAGGCCTCCTCCATATTTTTTTCTTTCCTCAATACCGTCAACAATATCGAGAGAATCATTTTAAAAATATAATAAAGAGGTTTTAATCCTGAATGCATGGATTTATGAGAACCATGCATTGTTACGGGGACCTCTTTTATTCTGAACCCGGACCGTTTCAGCATTATAAGAACGTCAGCGTCAGGGAAGTCTACGGGATATCGCCTGTCCGAATAAAACGTAAAAACATTTCTGTTCAAAGCCTGATAGCCGGATGTTGAGTCAGTGACCGGCTGCTTCATAATGACAGATGCGATAAAACTAAATATCCTCATCCCGGTTTTTCTCAGAAAGGGAATTTTATAAACATCTTTCCCTAAAAATCTTGAACCTATTACTACATCTGCACTGTTATCTTGTATCGGCTGAAGGACGTCCGGAATATTATGAGGGTCATGCTGCCCGTCGCCGTCAAGCTGGACAACGATATCATAACCCTTTCTCAAGGCATACTTATACCCTGTTTGAAGGGCTGCGCCATATCCGAGATTAAAAGGATGGCTTATTACAACCGCACCGGCCTGTAAAGCTGTACCGGCGCTATTATCAGTCGACCCATCATCAATAACAACGATTTTAGCGTAAGGGACTATAAGTTTAATGTCAGTTATGACTTTCAGTATGGATGCTTCTTCATTATATGCGGGTATAATAACTATAATTTTACTGTATTCGTTATTCATAGTCTGAAAAGTCTAATCCTTAAGAGCAATCTCCACGGCGCGTATTCTGAATCGTTTAAGCCAGAAAGAAAAATCCTTATTTGAAGTTTTGACCAGCTTTTTCATGGCGGACCTCTTTCTGAGCATCAGGGGCAACTTCCTGAATGCGTCTATGTAAGCTTTTATAAGTACACGCAGAAGACTTATTCCGGAAAACTCTTCCACGAACCTGCCGGCAGATCCTTTACGCGCAAGAACTCCATAAGCTTGCAGAATAAATCTCAAGAAAGTGTATACAGGACTAATTACAATATACTTCAAAGGGAAATATTTAATTAATATCCAAAACCTGTTCCTCTCCACAAGATAAGCCTTAAGCGGGGAATATTTGCCCGTTGTTCCCGAAGAATGATGGTAAACTACTGACCCCGGTACATAAAGACATTTCCATCCCGCAAGTCTTGCCCTGAGTCCTATGTCAGTATCATCACCGTATGCAAAGAAGTCGGGATCAAAATAACCTATTTCATCAAGCATCTTTTTTGAATATAAGGCAGCGCATCCGCTGGGGAAAAAGACCTCTTCTTCTCCATTATATTGTCCCGTATCCTCTTCACCTTTACCCCTTCCTCTGTTAAGCCCGTCTGGATATATAAGGTGTCCAACTGTATCGATGGTTTTCCGATTATCGTAGAAAAGAATTTTAGACGCCCAGGAACCGTAACTGCTGTCTGACTTCAATGCAGCGGATACCAAATTCTCCAGCCACTTTTCATCGGCAACGGCATCATTATTCAATAGAGCGATAAATCTGCCCTTTGCCCTTCTTATACCTATATTATTGCCGGATGCAAAGCCGAGGTTATCTTTATTTTCGATATATATGATTTCTGAAGATGCCATTTTTTTTAATAATTCTCCGGAACCATCCGAAGAGCCGTTATCGATAACAATAATTTCTTTATCCCTGAAAGTCTGATTTAAAACAGATTCCATACATTCCTCAACATAACTTATCCCATTGTAATTGAGAATGATGACCGAAACTGTAATATCTTTTTTTCTTATGTCAGTCATGTTAACTATTTAAACAATGTCTCATAGCTTCTTTCGATATTACTCAATACTAAATCGACGTTGAACTTCTTTTCAACATACGATTTCCCTTTTCCCCCGATCTGTTCTCTCAGTCCGGGATTTTTCAAAAGACAGATAATTGCCCTGGCGAACTCACTTTCAGTGTCAGCTATCATAAGGTCACTATCGGGTACGGCCTCAATCCCTTCATTACCTATAGCCGTAGTTACTACCGGCAGGCCGTATGACATGGCCTCGATGTTTTTTGCGATAATGCCTCCTCCAATAAATATCGGGCTGACAAAAATCGCGGCCCGTTGGTAATAAGGCGCCACATCATCCACAAAGCCTGTAACGACGATGTTATCGGATTTATCGGCCAACTCTCTAACTTCCCGCGGCGGGTTATGGCCGACAATATAAATCTTAACGTCACGTACCTCGTATTGAATCAATGGAAGAATCTTATTATATATAAAAATGGCGGCCTTGATGTTTACGTCTCTGCTCATGGCCCCGACGAACAGTATTATATTTTCTTCTTTTGAAAATTTTGTTGACGGTTTGCAGCTCCGGACCGGATGAGGGATTACGCTGACGTTCAGGTTTGAACAGAGACCGAGGATAATGTCTTTATCTATTTGAGAGCGGGTAAAGATCATATCGAATTTCCCGGCTATATAAACTTCCATTCTCCTGACAATCTGCCATTTCAGCCAGTCTGAAGACTTTCGAATGAGCCCCTTTGAAGAACGATACCTTCTCTCAGCAGGTTTTGATATTACATCATGGGCATCCAGTAGGAGTTTTGCATTTTTTTGCTTTTTAATTAAGAGGCCTGTTTCCGCATGTTCCACCTGTACTATATCAAAGTTGTTTTCCCGGATAAACCGGTTTGCCCTGACAGCCAGACAGAGGTATGACATAATGATGAGGAAGGGTCTCAAAGGGTTTGAATTGCGCGGTGTCTTGAATTTATATAGTTTAATATTATCACAAAAACCTTCCATGTTTTTTACGAATTTCATTTCACCTGGTTCAATTCTGGAAAAAAGATATATGTTATGCTTTCGGGACAATCCCGTGATTAATTCAAATATAAATTTACCGCCGGCATGATGGACCCCGGCGTGCGGAAAAAAAGGTGTAACAATAAGTATCTTCAATTACGTCAGTCCCCTTATACAATTAAATACCATCTCTGAAGTTATCAATTCCATGCAGTTCGGGCTTACATCACAAGTTTGTTTATAGCAGCACAGGCATTTGATATCTGCGCGGATTGCCTCTCCGCGACCGTAAAGGTCTATTTCCGTATGGGAAGTCGGGCCAAGCAGAGCTGCAACTTTTTTCCTTAAAGCCAGGGCTATATGCAATGCCATTGTATCTCCTGTAACGAGGATGTCGCAAATGCTCATCAGTGACATGAACTCTCTCAGAGAATTATCACAACCGGTAATGATTACTTTGCCGGGATATTTATTACTTAAATACGTATTTCGGTCCCTCTCTTCAGGGCCGCCGTATAAAAGTATTTTAGCTTTCGGTAATTCTTTATTAATCATTTCAATCAGGCCGGAGAAGCCTTCGACTGTCCACTTCTTGAACTCCCACCTCCCCCCGGCGCCCGTATTTAAACCGATCTTCAAATCGTTTTTTCCGATATTATTCTTACCGGCAAATGCCTCTGCAAATTTAGTTTCATCATCGCTCAGCTTAAGAATTATCTCATGGCTGGAAGGAGACAGCCCTATCATGTCCAGAATGATTTGCTGGTAAGTTGAGGTATTGGCCTTTTTTATGTCATCGAATAATCCCATCTCAAACCATCGCTGAGCTTCTTTATTAAAGGGATATACATGTCCTTTTTCGTGATAACCGAATCCGATCTTGACATCTCCTCTCGCCGCCTGTGCAAGCCTTGCGCTTTTTGGAGCTGCGTCGGGGTTAATAACCATGTCATAATGCTCTGATTGTATCTGTAAGAAAGACTCTGCGGAATAATCAATGACGGCATCGACTAAATCATTATTCTCAAAAATGGGCAGGGACTGCCGTTTTGTCAGCCATGTAATGTGTGAATTCCGGTATTTTTCCTTTAACCCCTGTAAAATGCAGGTCGTCCTTAATACATCTCCAACCGCATCCAGCTTTATTATGAGTATCTTGAATTCTATTTTGTCGTAATATACGCACCCCTCACAATGGACCCCGTGTTCTTTGTGAGGCTTACAGGGAATGTCTCCTCTGAAATGCCGGCAATCAAAATTAATTTTTTCCATTTCCCTCCTTCTCGGCAATAATATAAACGCTCCAGCCGATCAACGCCCACATACCCACGGCAAAATGCCATCTCTTTCTTAGAATGAATGAAATAATTATTTGAAGAGGTGACACAGCAGTTCTGAACCAGTTCCTTGCATACCCTGTCTTAACCGGCCTGAACCAGTGTTTGAGCAGGTGCCATAGGGCGCATTTACTGTACGGCCTGATATGCGAAGGGTCGTCATAAAAATTGACCGGCATACCGTCTTTCAGATTAAAGCTTACTGAAGGAACATAACATGAACGGATTGAAGGCGCCTCAATATATATTCTCCCTCCCGGCTTCAATACCCTCTGAAGCTCCGATAATATGTCACCGGGGCGCTGAAGGTGCTCAAGTACATGCGTCATAAAAGCGTAGTCTACGCTATTGTCATCAAGAGGAAGCTTCTCTTCCAGAATGTTAATTTTGAAAAAGGTAATGCCGTCGGGCAGGGTTTGGCTTTCTTTATCCATTCCAATGAGCCTTGCGTCATTTCTGAATAACTTCAGCGCCTTCAGAAGTCCGCCCTCGCCGCAGCCGATATCCAGGACCACACAGCCGTCTTTCATTTCGGCAATAAACTTCCACATTTGATGAGGCCAGTAGAGAAAATAACCTGCTGGAATATTTTTTATTGTGGATTTCCAGATATTCATTCTTTTAATACCCCGCTGTCTTTGCGGCGGTTCCTTATAATTACCCCCCTTTGAAAAAGGGGGGCAGGGGGGATTTTTCAAATTAATCCCTTGATACCCCGTCCGCTTGCGGCGGGGAGTCTTCATTTTAACTCATCCTATTGACCGATATAATCCATTATCTTTTTTATCTGGGTATTAAAGACATCCTGTGAAAAGTTGTCTTCAACATGTTTAAAAGCATTTTGACGAAGTTTATTCCACAGTTCCCTATCGTTATACAGCGACTCAATATATTCAATCAAGGTCGTCCTATTGTCTGCTATCAGAATATTTTCGCCATGAGTCAAGTTTAGGCCCTCCGCTCCTATGGAAGTTGTAATGACCGGCATGCCGTAATTCATTGCCTCAATGATTTTCCCTTTAACCCCCGCACCGTACCTTAGCGGCGCAATGTAAATTCTGCACTTTTCAAAATAGGGGAGCAAATCCTTAACAAAGCCTGTTACAACTATATTATCTGAATTAAGCGCTAATATCTCTTTTGGGGGATTGCTGCCGACAACATAAAACTTTATATCAGGTAATTTAGTGATGAGGTCCGGCATGACTTCTTTTGCAAAATATAAAATAGCGTCTGTATTTGGCGTATGCATGCTTCCTACAAAAAGCAAATCCCTGCGACCTTCAAAAACTGTTTGGGTTTTCATCGACTTTTCAATAGGGTGGGGAACAACCACTACCATCGTGTTTGGAATTTCTTTTTGGATAATGTCGCCCTCTATCGAACTGACAGTGGTTATCAAATGGCTGTTATTCAGGAGATAAAATTCCCGCTCTTTTATTTTTTTGAGTTTCTTAGCAGAAATTTTTTCAAATTCGGCGCGTCTCTTTTCCCGGATAAACTCGAGGTCAGGAGCGTGGTAAATTATATTCGGGACATATTTTTTCACAATGTCAATGTAATGAATAGCTATATGCGTCCGTGTAAGGAAGACCATATGAAAGAATTTCCCATAACTTTTCATGTATTTTTTAAAATTTACAGAGTTGTAAATCACCTCAATTCCCATCTGCTGAAGGATTCCCGTATATGGATCTTCAGCGAAAAGATTGTGCGGCCAAAAAACCACCCGGCAACCCATGGATGTAAGGTCCCTCAGCATGCTAAACATAAAGAATGAGCCGGCGTCCCTGTCATATTCCGGGACGTGATGGTCAATAACGAGAATTCTCCTGTTCCTGTTGCGGTCCCTTGCCAAAAAAACGTTTTCGGGTTGATACCCATATTGATTCTCAAGTTCATCCGACCATTTTTCTATAAATTTCGGTTTATTCAGGTCCTGGTGTCTCTTCATCCCGGATGCGGTATTTCTACCTGCTGATACGCCCTCAAAATGTATAACCACGGATGACGGCTGCAAAAGAACCCTATATCCGAGACTGCGGATAGAGAAACATAAATCAGTATCTTCCCAGTAAGCCGGAGAAAATCTCCGATCAAAGCCCCCGATCTGTTCGAAGAGATTTTTTCTGATCATTAAAGATGCTGCGGAGCAATAGTCAACTTCACGTACATAATTGTATTCGGGCTTGTCGGGATCGTCAAATTTCCCGTAATTCCATGCCGAAGCATCCTTCCATACAATTCCCCCTGCTTCCTGAATTTTGTAATTAGGATAGATTAGCTTGGAACCTACAGCTCCTGCCCTGGAATATTTCTCAAGAGTTTTAATTAATGATGAGAGCCAGCCATTCAAGACTACAGTGTCATTATTGAGAAAATGTAAAAATCTGCCTTTTGCATCTTTTGCTCCCCTGTTGCATGCATCAACGAAACCAAGGTTTTCAGAATTCTTAATAACTCGGATATTTTCTATCTTCGACAGCATCTCAGAGGTTTCATCTGTTGAAGCATTATCAACAACTATAACCTCATATTCAATCCCTTCGGTATTCCGGAGAACGGACATAAGACAGTTAAAAGTATAGAGGGCTTTATTAAAGACAGGTATAACGATAGAAACTTCCGGGTGTTCAAATGCCGGGAATTGGAGAGATCTGATTTCTTTTTGGAGGACTATCTTGGGTCTTGATGATCTGCCCCTGAATCTCAACCATGCTCTATTAATAAAAGATGCAACCCCCTCATTTTTTAGTACGTACAGCCCTCCTTCTAAAAAATTAATTATTGTTCTGACTTTTGTGCCCGGCGGGAATAAATTATCCACTTTGTTATGCATGGTTTCTTATTGATTTTCTGAAGAGCTGTCTTCTTGAACGGCAAGTGAATAAACCAGGATGAATCTACCCTCCCGACTCTTTTTTAAATAGGCCGTAAAGCCACCTCAACGGAGCCGTTATTTTCCAGCTCCAGGAGTTACTCATTGCATCGAGCTTTGATTCCAGCGCAATATAATTCTTCTTCAGTTCTCTCATAGTCAGTTCCTGCTCTGTAACCTTCTCTCTTATTTCTTCAAGCGCGGAGCTCTCAGCCTTATCATGAAGCGACATATCATCCTGATTATCGGCAGATACGGCCTTTATAACGAACTGGTATGTCTCTGCTTCGCTTTTTCCTCCAAAGAAAGACAACAGGCTGAGAGGATATTTCTGCAGCGCTGTTTTAAATTCTGTTTCTTCCGGTTTGACGATAACCCTGTCCCAGATGATAATTTCAAAACCTGCTTCTCTGAATAATTTCCGAACACTCTCTTTTGTGAAGAACCTGACGTGTGAACTGTCAAGAAGGCCCATCGGTCTGTAATCAAAGCGCCCCTCCAGTAATTCAAGGGCTATCGAAATATGGGCAATGTTCGGTATTGAAGCGACAATATATCCATTATCATTGAGCAAGTGTTTGATCCTGGTCAATATCTCCCCGGGGTTTCTTAAGTGTTCCAGCACATCTCCAAAGGTTATTACATCGAACTTTTCATCTTCTATTTGCTTTAATAAATCATTACTTTCTATATCACCGATTAAAACGTTCTTGCAGTATGCCGAAGCTTCCTTTGCCGCATCAGGGTCCTTTTCTATTCCCGTCACAGCGCAGTTGAACTGCTCTTTCATTACCTTTGAAACGTAGCCTGAAGCGCAGCCCACTTCGAGGACCGTTTTCTCTGTGCCTACAAGCCGTAACAGCTTGGCAGCAGCATCATTCGCATTCGCATTGATATCCTGCCAGGGATATTTAAACATTATATTTTCCTCTGATTAAACTGATAGCCTGCCTTATGGGAGCTGTAAGCTGCCATGTTTTGCTCTGCAGAACAGAAGTAAGCATTCCTTCTTTTTCCTGTAATTCCCTGTTTTTCTCCAGTGCGCTGATAATGCCTTCATAAAAATACATGAGTTCATACAGCCGTTCCTGAGGCAGTGTGTCCTCAGCAAGATATACAGAGTTATTCTTACGCCTGTATTCCACCCATGTCTTAAAATTATTTATCTTTGAATGGCGATAGGAAGCAAAAACAGAAAGGCGTTTCCACTCCATCCTGCTTATGTCAAGGATGCCTGATTTCAATGCGTTGTCCCACAATTCCGTCCCCGGCAGGGGCATCATTATATTCACAGGACAGTCAGGGCCGAGTTTCCCTTCAAGAATGTTTTTTATCGCGAATTCATATGTGCTTCGGACCTCGCTTTCAGTTTCACCAGGCGCGCCTACAATAAAGGAGCATCCGGCGCGAATTCCATGGTTATAGAGTGTATCTAAGGCCTTCTGGTTTATTTCTACGGTAGCGCCTTTATTGAGCAGTTTCAGTATCCTGTCTGATCCCGACTCTGCACCGAAACCTACAGCAGAGACATTAATCCTCTTTAATAATCCGCACAATTTGTCATCTACAAGATTTGCCCTGACTGTAAAAGTAAAAGGGACTCTCTTGTTTATTCCCTTTTCATCTACAAGCTCTACGAATTTGTTGAAGCGGCCTTTGTCAGCAATAAAGATATCGTCCCAAATAGTTATATTCTGTATATCCGGATATCGCTCCAGAATATGTTCCACTTCTCTTACAACATATTCGGCGCTGTAAAATCTCGTTTTCTTCCAGAACGCGGCGCTGCTGCAGAAAGAACATTTATAAGGACATCCCCGCGATGAAAAAATATAAGGGGCGCTGTCTTCTGCCCTGTAGGGGAAAGGTATTTTATCCAGCGGTGAAATCAAATCCCTTTTTTCAGTAATTATAATATGTCCATTATCGCGGAATACAATTCCCTTAATTTTTTTCAGCTCCTCTTTTTTCAACCTGGGGCCATGATCCAAAAAATAACGGACGAGTTCCAGAAACGTCTCTTCCCCCTCACCCATAATCCCGAGATCATATTCTTCAGTAAGAGTCTCGGGAAGATACGTAATATGATGCCCTCCAATAATTATGATTGTCTTATTATCGGTTTTCTTAAAGGTTCGGGCTAGTTCAGTTGCCCGTGAAAAATCCTGTGAAGTGGATGAGATTCCGACAATGTCAAAGCCCTCAAAATGCTCCGGCTTTTCTATGAATTGAATATCAACCCCATTGTCAAGATATTTATCTGCATATGCCTTCAGATATCCGAAAAATAAAGGTCTGTGCCACTGAACATCTAGCTCGTTGAATGCCTGTATCAGTCCTATCTTCAGTTGTTTTGCCATTTGTGGTCCATAATAAGAAGCCCCTCTCCAACAAAAGGGCTGCTTATTTTAAGTTTATAAGCCTTATTCATATAAACAAAGGGAGCAACTGCCCTGTCCTCAAAAAAACCAATGTCAACGTAATAGCTCCCGCCGAGCAGGTTAATTCTCGGATATTCCACTCTCACCTCATTCAAACCCCTTTTAGGTTTTATCTCTATGCCGTCCAGTCCTGTATTTAACGCTGAAATGCAGATATTATCATTCGTAAAGAGGGCAACACCGAAAATCAATTTATCAATATCTTTCAGAAGCCTGTATTGAACACAAACTACAACGGTTTCTCCAAACTGAAAGTTTTCCTTCACAGCGCCCTCGGAATCCTCCGTCCATATTTTTATTATATGCATTGTGTCACTGATTGATGTAATTTCTCTATGCGGTCCGGTCTCCCTGCTCCTTAGATAATCGACACAGTGGTCAACGACTTCATTGGGTTCTCCTGCTTTCATCATATGGCCTTCATTAAGCCATATACAACTGTTGCACATTTTTTTTACTGTTGTCATATCATGTGTTACATAGAGTATTGCTTTCCCTGCACTCTGTATTTCTTTTATCTTATTAATGCATTTCATCCTGAACTGTATATCTCCAACAGCAAGGACTTCATCAACGAGCAGGATATCAGGTTCACTGTGGACTGCTATAGCAAAACCGAGTCTTACGTGCATGCCGCTCGAATAGTGCTTGACTGGTGCGTCGATAAAGTCTCCGATATCGGCAAAATTGACAATTTCATTGAATTTCCTGTCTATCTCCCTTTTACTCATTCCAAGAATGGCGCCATTTATATAAACGTTTTCTCTTCCCGTAAGTAGAGGATGAAATCCTGCGCCAACTTCAATCAGGGCCCCGACCCTCCCTTTAACTTCTATTCTTCCCCTGTCAGGCATAAATATTCCATTCAGTAATTTAAGAAGAGTGCTTTTCCCTGATCCGTTAGCTCCTATAATGCCGATAGTTTCCCCTTTTTTAACTTCAAACGAGACGTCATCCAATGCCCAGAACTCACCATTACGGAGTTTTTCCGAACAGGACCGCAAACCGACTACATTACTTGCAATATCCTTCATTCCATAAAGCATTACGTGCTTAAGTCCTCTGCAGAACTTCTTTGAAATATTTTCAACTTTTATTAAAGTATCATCAGCCATTTATTACACCCTCTCGGCAATCTTTGTTTCCACAATATGAAAGACCCTCCAGAAAAAAAGAAAAACAATTAAGGAGAAAATAGACGAAATCCAAAAACCGGCAGGATTTGAAATCTTTCCAATGAGGGCAATGTCCCTGCAGGCAATAATCAGATGGCTTAACGGGTTCCAGCTGTTAACCATAGCAATAAGACCCGATTCCGGAGCCGGGTAGAGTACGGGTATCAGGAACAGGAGAAATGTCGTGAGAAGAATGACTATATTTACTATGTCCCTGGAAATAGCTGTTAAAAGGGAAAGGAAGAACCCTATGCCTAAAGTAAGCAGAAATACCGGGAGGGCCACCAGAGGTAAGAGAACAATCGTCCATGCAGGCGTAACATTATATATGAGAAATACTATTGCAGTGAGTATGAGCCGGACTGCAAAATCAACAACAGCATCTCCCATTGATGAGATGACCAGGCTGGACTTTGGAAAATTTATCTTTGTAACCATAACACCGGCTGATATGATACTGTTGCTGCACGCCGTAAGACCTGTGGAAAACAATGTCCAGACAGTAAGGCCGATTAGTGCAAAGGCAGGATAAGGAATGTTTGTGGAGCCTATATTGAATACCCCCGATTTATTAAGATAGACAAAGATTCCCACAGTTATCAGAGGGTTTAAAATAGCCCAAAATGGACCGAATAGAGATTGTCTGTACTTGGCGCTGAAGTCTCTCAAGAAGAGTCTCCATATCAATTCCCTGCTCCTGAACAAACTCCGAAACATGTCCTGCCAGACTGAAAAGAACCCCATTTTTAGAAACCTGTCCGGACAATAAACAGTAACTTTTTCGTTTTTCAATTATATCCCCCCCTAAAAAAAAATCTTCTCAGGCGGAACCCCCATTTCCAGAAGCCTGGAGTAAACATCTTTTTTCTTAAAAAAACTGGTAATTATAATACAATCAAAATCTATAGCTTTCAGATCCTCCAATGGCCTGATAACATAATTAAAAAATCCTTTTTTAAGTTTCTCATTATCCAGTACATCAACAAGTTCTATCCCTACTTTCTGGAGAGATAGATACGCGATTTCAGCTACTTCATCAACACCCGCAAAGACAACTTTTTTTGTGCCATCCTCAAGCAACTGACTGAATAACTTACTAAAATCTTTTCTCGCCTCACGGAAAATCCTGGTATAGTCTTGAAGTAGATGGTATGTCAGACGGCTCTTTTCTGCAAACCCTTTAGGTGTAAAAAATTATTTATATTAATTTCCGGAAATGTTTGTGATAGTAATATAGCCTTTAGAGATCAGTTTTTTTATATATAAATTGATAAGTCCCAGCGCCAACCCGCACTTTTTGCCAGGATATCTTTGTGTTACTTTACTGTTTTTTTTCAATCTTGTCTAATAACAGGAGCGGATGATAACTGTCTGTGCGCTCCGATTTATCGTTTATGGTATAAACATAGCATGAAAAAATATTTCATGTCAATAAGTTATGGTCTTCTTTGACTGCCTGATGCCTGTAGGAATAACACTGAATATATCTTTCTATATCTATAGATAAATTCTCGGTTGCACGCAATAGAAATACTTATTATTCAGTACCCCTCATAATAATTCCGGCTGAAATAATTTAATGAGGCTATAAAAAGATTGAATAACATCGAAACTTACTGTTATCATTATAAATTCTAACCATGAGTATGATTAATTTCCAAAGGAGTATTTGCATAAATAGAGTGAAAATTATACTGTCTGTTGTCTCACTTTTATTACCTGTTCTAATCCTTTTATGTGTCACTCCTCAACATCTTCAGGCACAGGCGCTGGGGACTGTCATTACCTTTCAGGAAATCATAGATACTGATGAGGAGGGAGGAAGGCTGTTTTTCCCTGGTTTTGTATTTGTAGACGCGTTCACGAATGAGTTTTATCTAATTGACGGCGGAAGCAGAATCATTATATTTTCACCGGATTTTTTCCCCCTGTATACACTTAGCAAAAGGGACGGAATTGAAACGCCTCAGGGTTTGACTGTAGATGCTAAAGGTAATGTTTATGTAGCACAGTCTCCAACAGAGAGTAATCCAAAAAGCAGAATATCGGTTTTCAATGCATGCCTGAACTGGGAGCGTGATATCTATTTAAAAGACTTTAAAGGCCCGGATTCATTTGTCCCTTACCGTTTAGCTATTGATAAAAAAGGGAATATTTTTGTGGCTTCAAGTTATTATCCCGGAGTCCTGTATATTGATGGCAGCGGGCGACTCATTGATATCATATCGCCTGAGGAAAAAGATAAAAAAGCAATCATAACCAACGTGATTCTGGATAAAGACGGCAGAGTATATCTTGTCAGCGAGGAAGAGGGACGTATATATGTTTATGATCAAGATAGAAAGTTCGTTATGAAGTTCGGCGAGAAGGGAGGAAGCTCCGGGAAGTTAAGCCGACCGAGAGCTATGGGGGTGGATAATCGTAACGGGAGAATGTTTGTTATCGATTATATGCGCCATACAGTTACTGTCTATAATAGAGACGGCGGGTTTATGTTTGAATTTGGCGGGCTTGGCTGGGGGGAAGGCTGGTTTCAGCACCCGATTGATTTGGCTGTTAATAATGAAGGAAGGATTATTGTTGCAGATATGTTTAATCAGCGACTACAGGTATTTAACTCATGGTAAACAGTCTGTAGTTTAACTGTAGTAACTTGTTATTAATAATGACCATGAACAAAGAAAACATAAAAATACTACTTCTTGTTTTTTCTCTTTTGCTGCTTGGTTCTTTTACAGGCTGTGTAACAACTGGGGAAACGGAAGACATGCCCGATAGACTTAAGACTCAGCTTATCATTTATCCAAATGGACCTGAAAAGACTTCACTTAATGAAAAAGTGAGAATGGCACAATTGGCGCTGCCCCAAAAGGGGATAGAGAAAGATGTTTATGTTACCTTTCAGGAAATCATAGATACTGATGAGGAGGGAGGAAGGCTGTTTTTCCCTGGTTTTGTATTTGTAGACGCGTTCACGAATGAGTTTTATCTAATTGACGGCGGAAGCAGAATCATTATATTTTCACCGGATTTTTTCCCCCTGTATACACTTAGCAAAAGGGACGGAATTGAAACGCCTCAGGGTTTGACTGTAGATGCTAAAGGTAATGTTTATGTAGCACAGTCTCCAACAGAGAGTAATCCAAAAAGCAGAATATCGGTTTTCAATGCATGCCTGAACTGGGAGCGTGATATCTATTTAAAAGACTTTAAAGGCCCGGATTCATTTGTCCCTTACCGTTTAGCTATTGATAAAAAAGGGAATATTTTTGTGGCTTCAAGTTATTATCCCGGAGTCCTGTATATTGATGGCAGCGGGCGACTCATTGATATCATATCGCCTGAGGAAAAAGATAAAAAAGCAATCATAACCAACGTGATTCTGGATAAAGACGGCAGAGTATATCTTGTCAGCGAGGAAGAGGGACGTATATATGTTTATGATCAAGATAGAAAGTTCGTTATGAAGTTCGGCGAGAAGGGAGGAAGCTCCGGGAAGTTAAGCCGACCGAGAGCTATGGGGGTGGATAATCGTAACGGGAGAATGTTTGTTATCGATTATATGCGCCATACAGTTACTGTCTATAATAGAGACGGCGGGTTTATGTTTGAATTTGGCGGGCTTGGCTGGGGGGAAGGCTGGTTTCAGCACCCGATTGATTTGGCTGTTAATAATGAAGGAAGGATTATTGTTGCAGATATGTTTAATCAGCGACTACAGGTATTTAACTCATGGTAAACAGTCTGTAGTTTAACTGTAGTAACTTGTTATTAATAATGACCATGAACAAAGAAAACATAAAAATACTACTTCTTGTTTTTTCTCTTTTGCTGCTTGGTTCTTTTACAGGCTGTGTAACAACTGAGGAAACGGAAGGCATGCCCGGTAGACTTAAGACTCAGCTTATCATTTATCTGAATGGACCTGAAAAGGCTTTGCTGGATATCACCTTTGAGCTCTTGGCAGTAAATATTATTGCAGATGACGGAACGTCAATAGAAATTACGAATCGCCCTCAAAGCATTAATGCTTATACAATTGAAGGCCGTCAGATTCTTCTTGGTGAAAAAATATTGTCTGAGGGCAAATATAAAAAACTTCAGTTAGTTGTAAAAGAGGCTTTAGTTAATAATAAAGGGAGAACGGCACAATTGGCGCTGCCCCAAAAGGGGATAGATATAGATATTGATGTTTCACTGGGAAGAAACCAGAGTACTACCTTATTTTTAAATTGGAACGCAGACGCGTCCATTAATGAGGGGTACATGTTCAGACCGGAATTCACTGTCAAAAGCCAAATCCCTGAATTAAGTTCATTGCTTATTTATGTGACAAATGAGGATTCAAATAATGTTTCTGTTATTAACAGACAATCTGGTGAAATAGCGGCAACGGTAATGGTAGGTAAAAAACCAAAGGGCATGGCAACTTCAAAGAAGGGGGAGCGGATAAAGATTTATGTGGCTAATTCAGCTTCCAACAGCATTTCGGTGATAGATCCCACTACCCACAAAATAGAAAATGAGATCCCGATCAGATTCGGCAGGGAACCGGGAGGGATAGCAATTGCAAGCTTATCTTCTGAAAAGGAACTGTTATTTGTGGCCAATTACGGTTCCAATAATGTTTCTGTAGTCGACACTGCCACTTATCAGGAAGTGGAAAAGATAGATGTAGGACGCGGTCCTGTAGCGATAGCAGTTGACCCTCCGATAGGGGACCTTACAGGGACGAGGTTTCTCAGCTTTGATGATATAAATATATTGAAGAGTTATCGTGAAAGATTTCTTAATGTGTATGTAGTTAATCAGGATTCCAATAATGTCTCTGTGTTGAGAATAAACACGGCAACAGGCAGGAGTGCGGAAGTTATAACGCTTAGCGCAGAATGGAGGCCTGTTGCAATTAATATGGACTATCAGAGAGGTAAAGTTTATATAGCTAATTATGACTCCGATAAACTTTCTGTTATTGATATCCTGCAAACTGTTAAAGGTAACATATCCAATGCTGTCAGCGCCATTAATAATGTTGGATTTTCTATTATAGATGTGATCTCCGATCCTGTCTTTGACAGGATTTATCTTCTTAAAGAGGTCCCCGGTGAAATAATGATTATCAGACCCTTTGCCGAGGGGCTTGATTCCCTTAAGACAATAATGCCCCCGGTCATCGGAACCATTCCTGTCGGGAGTTCTCCAAGGTCTTTTATATTAGACCCGGAGGGCAGGAAACTTTATGTGGTAAACAGAGGATCGGATAATATATCCATTATTGACAAAACGACAAAGAGGGAAGAGGAAGTTATCCCTGTCGGCAGGAGTCCTTATGGAATAGCAGTATTCCCGAAATAGCAGGGGGATGTCACCGGTCATTGGTCACAGACTAATGACCGGTGACAATGACTAATTATGAGGAAAATGGGATGGAAAATTGCGGCCTTAATAATTGTGCTACTGTTGAGCGGATCCTCTGCGTTTGCACAAGGACTCAACGGATGGTTTGATATATCTCATAGTTCTTCAAAAGATTATGAAGACGGTGAAAGGACATCGGAAACAGATACATTTAATCGTAACCTTTATCTGAATTTTCATAATTCGATTACGCCGATGCTTAGTTATCAAATTAATTTAAGGACAAATTACAGCGACACTGATTTGACTGATACAAACGGTGAGGCTTCAACTTCTTACCGTCGATCTATGGAACCGGCGTTTGATTTAAATTTTGGCAACCCCGTGTATAACATGAGCGCCGGCTACCGCATTCAGGAACAGTGGACAACAGCACATTTGGATAATGAAAGCAGAGCAACCACTGAATTTTTCTATTCCCGCTTTAATGTGAGCCCTCAGGCATTCCCTACTTTGAATTTGCAATTTGACAGGCAAAAGAATTATAACCATCTTGATGACAGGACGGTTGACAACAACAATATGAAGTATTCCGTGGGATCTTCATATGTCCTTCCGTCAGAGGATCTGAAATTTCGATATAGTGTCAATTATTCCAGTATTACAAACAGAATACCTTTAGATTCAATGATAAGCAAGACTATAAATGATAATTTTAACAGCAACTATAACATTGGATATGCTGACAAACTCTGGGGTAATAGAGCAGACTATTTTATGAATTATCAGGGGATATATTCAAGGAATAAGACAGAGCAGTTTGTTTTTGATACAGGGACTGTACTGATTAAACGGCTGCCGATCGGGGGAGGACTGCATGTGGTTGATACAACTCCTGACAGCGGCGCTTTAAGTTCAGAGACTAAGCTGACTGACGGCCAGGCTGATGCTGCAAGTGTAATTAATACTATAAATATCGGGACAGGAACGGATCATAATATTGGTATCGGGGTATCGTCTGTCAATTCTGTGGACAGGTTGTATATTTTTGTAAGTGAAAACGTTAGCGGCGACACAAATCTATCGTTACCAGCTAATTGGAAATTGTTCGAAAGCAATTCCAATTTACCTTCAACAACATGGACAGAAATCACTTCTGATATTCAAAGTGTGACAGTAAGACCTGATATTCTGAATAACACATATCGTTACGAGATAGTTTTTTCTACTCCGCATAACGCATCCTATTTTAAAGCAGTTAATTTGCTGGCAGTCAATGCACCTGGATTGACTAATGTATTCGTGACCGAAATAGAGGCTTATGGGACTGAATTTGCGGATGAGGACACTCTTACCAGTGTTACGACAACATTTAACCAGGGACTGAATTTAAACGTTAATATAAGAGCTCTGAAAAAACTGACCCTTTCACTTCAGTACTCTTTAGACAAGGCGGACCAGAATCCGGAATCACTCGATAAATCTTTTGAAGGCATTATCAAAAACATGTTCAGTGATTCAATAGCAGGTGAAAAAGCGGATTTCAGGAGTAATGTCACGAGAAATTACGGAGCATCTTCCGCATGGATGACACACAGGCTCCTTACTACCACATTGCGCGTTCAACGAAGTGAGTCCTTTGACAATATGGAAGAAACTGATGTGAGCTCAAATACTTACAATTTGTCATTTAGTTCCACGCCCCTTCCTACACTTGATGCCGGTTTTTCGCTGATAAAGAATGATAGCTTTAATTTTGATGAGATAAGCTCCACCGGTAATTCTCTGTTGTTAAGTATCGGGACAAAACTATACAGGGATGTAAATTCAATCACCGACTTCGGATATACGCGATCAAAATCATTTGAGAGCGAGTCGACAACCACATCCCGTCATATAACCGGTTCTATTGACGCTATTCTTAACCGGAAATTATCCGGAAATCTTAGTTACGGATTTAACTGGACAGAATCGGAAGATACATCGCCTGATTCAAGAGAAGGTAATGCAGTACTTACGTACCGCCCCGGAAGATTTATAAACATTAACGGCAGTCTGGGTGTATCTGATTCTGACGGCGATTTAACTACGTCCGAGGGAATACTGATAGATTGGCTTCCCGTGCAGGCTGTCAGGCTGAACACAAGCTATCAGCATAGCGATTCCGAACCAGGACCCGTGAAAACGGATACATTCAGCGGATACGCAATATATTATGTTACTAAATTTGCAGATTTTCGTTTTACATTCAGCTATGCGCAGAAAGAACAAGATACAAAGACCGAGAGCTACAATTTTAATACAAATATCAATTGCAGATTCTGAAAACGGAACTTATAATAAACGTTGAGTTTTTCTAAAATGATTATTGATTATATCGGGATAATGAGGGAGTACGCAGTCTTGAGACGATACAGGTTAAGAATGTCAGTATCACTTATAGCTTTTTGTTCATTAATAATATTTCTATCAGGCTGCAGCGCCGGCAGCTTAAAACAATATGTACGGCCAAGTATTAACATAGGCGCCTTTAAGAGGGTAGCCGTGTTGCCTCTTGAAAACTATACCTCTGATAAATATGCAAATGAAATAATTCGAAGCAAAATTATTATCGAACTCCTCTTAAGGGGCATGGACGTCATTGAACCGGGAGAGGTTGTAGTGACCTTGAAGGAGCTAAAGGTAAAATCCCTTGATGCCCTTCGTGTCGAAGACATTAAAAATATGGGGGAAATGTTAAACGTAGATGCAGTCATTGTCGGGTCGGTAGAAAGATTTGGTATAAGTAAAGGCATTTCTGTTTCTTATCCTGAAGTGTCCGTCCACCTGATGTTGTTCGAATCAACGACAGGCAGCATTGCATGGTCTGTATGGCATACAACAGGGGGCGCGAGTTTCTGGACGAGGCATTTCGGCGCTGAAGGCACCACTTTGGACAAAACTTCTGCACAGGTTATAAAAGAAGCTTTTGATACGTTGTTTAATAAGATGCCCGTATATGCAAAACCTCATTCCACGGAAATAATAGAAGAGAAAGGGACTGCTTTATCTGAGGGAAAAATTGAACAACCGAAGAAGAAAACAAGAGAAGTTCCGGCAGAAAAACTTTCTGAGGAGAGTGAAGAAAAAATGGTTGGCAAGCCGATCAAGGTAAGGATGGCGGAGCCTGCAGAAAAACCAAAGCATATTGAGAAAACAGAAGAATCGTTCACTGATGAAATCTCCCGAAAAACTGAAGGTGAAATTATTGTACCTGTTGCGGGGGAAAATATTGCGCCTATTGAGAAGACACGGTTTACCGAAAAATGAATGATTATTAATGAGGAGTAAAAGGAGAAATAAAATGGGATCGTTTAAAAAATACGTCTTAATAATTATTGTTTTAACATTAGTTATAATTCCTGGATGTCGCAGCGGTGTTCCTGTTTACCATCTCAGCGAGGATATTGATTTCAGTTTTTACAAGAAAGTAGCAGTGATGCCGTTTGATAATCTGACAAATGAGAAATATGCAGATCAGATTGTCAGACAGCTGGTTATCAGTGAGTTTTTGGCATCAGGGTTTATTGATGTTGTATTCCCTGGAGAGGTCCAGAAAGTTATTAATGAATTGGACATTAAATCTGTTTCCTCTCTTTCTAAACAGCAAATAAGCGCCTTGGGCAAGGCCCTTAATGTTGAAGCGATTATCATAGGTTCTGTTGAAGAATACGGTGAAGTCAAAATGGGAAACATTTCGGCTCCGCAGGTAACTGTTAGTCTAATGATGGCAGATACAGGCACCAGCTCCATAGTGTGGTCAATAACAAAAACAAGAGGAGGCGCAAGTTTTCTTGCAAGACATTTTGGAGCCAGCCACGAAACGATCAGCGAAACGGTAATATTGTTGGTGAGAGAGTCCATACAAACGCTTGCCGGACATAAAAATTAACTTTAAAGGGATGGCTTACCAATAAGTTAATCAGCAGTTAAATTTAGTCAGGATAATTCTTTACTTAATAATATGTATCTTATTCTTTGTCAATATATAAAGGACTTAAATGAAAAGCATTGTGCCGGCGGGGTGAGTTGATGAAGAAGAAAAAATTAATAGCCATTTTATCACTTCTTATTATTTTTTTAACATTTTCTATCTATGCGGGTAAAAAATATAAAGCAAAGGTCCGGCCCGCTGAAGATAAGGCAGAAAAATCTTTAGAAAAAATGGAGAAGGTTCTGACTATAGAGCCGATTAAGGAAATAAAAAAAGATAGTATCGTTTTATCTGTCAAGAAGGAAGTGGAAGAACCTGTAGAGGAGAAACCGGATACAATTGAATCTCCCGGGGTAGTTAAAAAAAAAGCAGAAGTTCAGCCTCTCAGAGAGGGGATAGACATGCCTGCAGAAACGATAGCGGCAATATCGATAGAAAAGCCCTCTAAAAAAATCGGAGATAAAATAGAGGCTTTGCCGGTAGAGAAGAAGATAGCCTTACCCGTTGATAAAGTGAAAGCGATTCCTTCAGAAAAACCGCCTATAAAAATTCATAAAGAAGCAGATGTTTTACCTGATATGGGAGTAACGAAGGCTCCTTTGGTAATAGCGGCTACCGAAATTGCAGGGAAGGCTGTTACCGGATTGGGGAAAAAAATAGAGGTCATACCATCTAAGGAAGAGATAACAATGCCTCCTAATGAGGTTAAAACTGTAGTAAAAAAAAGATCTGTAAAAGTAGTCAGGAATCGGGTGGCGTTGTTACCGTTTGAGAATTTAACTGATGATAAGGCAGCATTAAGGCATGTCATGCCTTTTTTAATCGGTCGATTGGAAGAAAGAGGGCTTGAGGTCGTGGATGAGGACAATCTGAGTTCTTTATTATGTAAAGAAAGGGTCAGAGCTACCGGTTATGTTTCAAAAGAGCTTGCCAGGAAAATAAGAGAGGAATTTGGAGTAGAAACTGTCCTGGCTGGTGCGATAATTTCATTTTCAACACAAGAAACCCCAAGGTTCGGGATATTGGCACGGTTAATCAACTCTTCTGACGGCAGGATCCTTTGGGCTGGGTTTGCCTCGGCTACGGGAGATGATTTTATTACGATTTTGGGGTTAGGTAAATTACAGACAATATTCGGCTTGATCCCCAAGGTTACAGACATGCTGTTTGCGAATTTTAGCATTGAAGGACTTCAAAGGAAGGCAGAGCCGTCATATAAAATTGCCGTAATGCCGTTTCTGAATAATAGCGATCACAAGAATGCAGGAATTATAACCATGTATATGTTTATAATTGAATTGTTAAAGAATCAGAGATTTGAGCCGATAGAATATGGTAATATCAGGGATCTGATTATCAGCTTAAGAATCAGGAATCAGGGAGAGTTGAATTTTAACAATATAAATGCTCTTTCCGAACCATTAAACGCAAACGGAATATTAGTGGGGATAGTTGGCAGTTATGAAAATGGTTTGGACAATGCATCTCCTCCCAAGGTGGCAATTACTGCAAGGCTCCTGGATGGACGGACAGGTAAAATATTATGGTATAATAGCCACGAATTAAGCGGTGAAGAAAACATCGTTATCCTTGACTGGGGGAGAATCAGAGCAGTCCATAGGGTAGCGTATGATGTAGTAGCAAATTTAGTGAAAAAGATGGGGGCGGTATTGTGGAACTAATATGGCATATTGTCAAAATAAACATTACCAATAACCAATGACAAAAAAACGAGGTTATATGCAGAGGCTGCAACTTACTACTTTAAGCCTGGTTATTGTTTCCTTATGGGGTTGCGCATTGATTCCAAAACAGGAAAGCGAGTTGGCATTTGTTGACGGTGAGCCTATAACAAAAAAAGATATTGAATACTCATTGCAGATAGCCCATCGCAGGGAGGACCTCTCTACGACAACAACACTTGATATATCTCAGTATATTCAAAAGCAGATAGATGACAGATTAATTATACAGGAGACCCGTCGTATGGGCATGGATACATTTCCGGAAATTCTGGGAAAAGTCCGGGCATATGTACTTAGGGAGTCGGTATCAAGACTTTATAATGAAGAGATTATAAACAGGGCTATAGTCACTGAAGAAGACATCAATGATTATTATAAGAAAAACTATATGCGGTATATTGTTGATGCAGTTGAAGTAAGTGCGGAGGAGGATGCAAAGGGGATATTGGAAAAACTTAAAAGCGGAGAAAGTTTTAAAGAATTAAGTCTGAAATATCCCGTAGACTTCCCAAAACAGGAGGGGGACCAGCATATATTAGCGCGAAATTCTCTAAAACCTGATATCAAGCGGCTTCTTGATAATCTGAAACCCGGCGAAACAAGTGATATTACAAAGATAGACGACAAATATTTGATCATTAAATTAATCAGCATCCAAGAAGCGCTGCCTGAAGATCTCAATGGTGTGAGAAGCGCTATTGAAGGCACTCTCAAGACTCAGAAAATTCAGGAACGAAGTGATGAATATCTGGCCCGGCTAAATGAAAAAGCGAACGTGAAAATTAACCGGGAACTTCTCTCTTCTATAACATTTAGTCAAGGCAGTAATGAGAGGGAGAGGTGGTTAAAGGATCAAAGGCCTTTGATCGAGGTGGGAGGTGAGGTCCTCACTGTTGGAGATTTTACCGCCTTGTTGCAGGCATCTGACGAAAAAACAAAAGAAAAGATTCTGAAGAGATGGCTTGACCGGAAAATAGTCGACCAGGAAGCGCTTAATCGGAATTACGAAGCGGAGATGGATTTTAGAGATGAGGTCAGGCGGTATCGGGATGAGAATCTGAAGAATATTTTTACAAAAAATATAATAGACCCGAAAATAAAGATTGAAAATAAAGAAGTCAATGATTATTATTTGAGTCATCAGGAGGCCTATACCAAGCCTGTAAGTTACAAAATCCAGCAGATTACACTGAAGACGCCTGAAGATGCGCAGCATGTGTTAGGCAGCTTAAAAGGCGGCGCCAGTTTTTCATGGCTGGCTAAAACGAAATCGACAGATTATCTTGCTGAAAAGGGCGGGATTCTCGGATGGAAAACGAAAGATGAATTAGATGACCCTGAACGGAAAATTGTAGATACCCTTGAGCCTGGTGACGTGAGTCCGATACTGGAGATTGATAGTGTTTACAGGATTATCAGACTAATGGAAAAGACCGGGAAAGAGGTCAAAGAATTCAGTGAGGTAAAAGATTCAGCTTTCAGATCTGTATATAGAGAGAAGTTTAGAGAGATCTACAGGGATTATATCGATAAATTAAAAAAAGAGGCCCGTATAGAAATGAATGAAGAAGCTATCCGGGAATTTGAAGAAATCTTTAAAAAATAATTATTAATGATTTAAGGTTATGGGCAGGAAATTGAAAACAAAATATATTATTTTTAAATCAGTACTTTTTTTGATAGGTTTCAGCTTGTTTGTCACGTGCGCACCTGGAAAACAGGTCCGTAAAGGTTTTGAGCCTAAGCCCTGTATGGATTGTCATAAGGAAATGCAGAGCGAATTTACGAAGCAGTTTGTCCATGTTCCTATGAACGAACGCAAATGTGAGGCATGCCACCTTCGTCATGGAAGGCTTGCCGTTAAATCTTTTATAGTAAGAGAAGAAGACAAGCTTTGTTTTATTTGCCATACCGGTATGGCAGCAGATGTCCAGAATATGACCAGTGTACATACTGTCATAAAACAGGGCAAGTGTCTGACGTGCCATAATCCCCATGCATCGGATAACAAATCCCTTCAGAAACAAGTTGGAAGTGAGCAGTGTTTTACATGTCATGATAAAGCTCCTTTTACGAGGGCCAAACGCCATAAACCGCTTGATATCGGATGTGATGCCTGCCATTTACCTCACGGATCTCAACACCCGGCCAATCTCATTGAGGAAGAAGTAACGCTTTGCAGGTCTTGCCATAAATTCGAGGAAAACCGTTTTACTAATGCTCACAAAGGGTATCCGGTAGAACAGGCCAAATGCTCAGGCTGTCACACATCTCACAGCTCATCAAATGATAAACTGCTAAGGGAATCAATTCATGAGCCTTTAAGGCTTGCGCAGTGTGATTCCTGTCATAATCCAAACACAGATTCAAAGCCTTTAGCTGTTGTTGCTTCTGACGGTGAGCTTTGTTATAAATGTCATGAGAAGGAAGAAAAAGCATATAAAACAGCTTACAGGCATCCTCTTACAGATAAAGGAAAATGTCTAACCTGTCACAGTCCGCATGCTTCAGACTTTTCAAAAGTTACTCTGCAAGGTAAAAATGATCTATGCACAAGCTGTCATGCTGAAAAACCTAAAATCGATGTCAGCAATTTGCATAAGCCTATCAAAGAGGAAGGCTGCATCGCCTGTCATAATCCTCATGCGTCTGAAAATCGATTTTATTTAAAGTCGGACGAGAAAAAAATATGTTTTACGTGTCATCCCGCTAATGAGGAGGATTTGGCAAAAGCATCTTACGCGCATGAACCCTTTTCCAAGCTTGAGTGCTCGAAATGCCATGACTCTCATGGTACCAATTATCCTGCTATGGTCAGGGTGCCTATGACTGAATTGTGTTATACCTGTCATAAAGAAGAGAAGGAAAAATTTTTCAAGACTTATGTACATAAGCCTGTCAGTGATAGACAATGCAATGTTTGTCATACATCACATACATCTGCCTATGATAATTTATTGAAGGATTCACAGGCTAATCTCTGCATGAGCTGCCATGACAGCATGTATCTTGAAGCAGAGGAAGAAGCGAGCCACCCGCTGTTCAGGGACAAAAAGTGCGGTACCTGCCACGATCCGCATGCGAGTGATTATGAGGCTTCCACCGTTATGCCCGTAAAACAACTTTGTTTTTCCTGTCATGAGTCTGTAAAGGCCGGCATAATGGCAAACAGTGTCAATCATCTCCCTGTCGAAGAAGGTAAGTGTACAAGCTGTCATAGCCCTCATGGTACAAAACTTAAGTATCAGCTCGTAAATCGGACGAATGAACTTTGCCTTTCCTGTCATGAAAGAATTGTTACTACAAAAGATAGAAAAGGCCATATCTCCATGGAGAAAGGAGACTGTTTAAGCTGTCATGTATCGCATTATTCCGAATTAAAGTATTTACTTAATGATAAAGACCCTGCAATATGTGTTCAGTGTCATAATGTCGATACGGAACGATTATCAAAAGTTCATAGAGAATCACTTAATAAAATCAGCCGTTGCACAAACTGTCATGAGCCACATGTAACGGAAGATCCCGGCATGCTTAGAGGAATAATGCATGACCCGTTTACTAAGGGGGACTGTGAGGCATGTCATGTATAGCATAAAAAAGGCAACAGGTATAATACAAAGGATGTAACTCATGAATATTTTATCCATACTAATTCGAAACGGTTTGATTTCATTATGTTTAGCTGTGTTCAGTATTTTGTGCTTCGATAATACTGCATTTGCACAGGTTGGTTTAAAGACTAAGGTGCCTGCCCTTTGTTTTGGATGTCATAAAGAACTGGAAAAGGGATTAAAAAATCAGTATGTCCATTTTCTGTTTAAGGAAGGTAAGTGTATCACCTGTCATAATTCTCATGTAAGTAAAATAAAAGGCCTGATGATTGATGAAGTTGATTCTATCTGCAAAGGATGCCATGATGACATTAGAAAACTTATTGAAAATACCATAGTCCATGGCGCTCTCAGGGGAAATAATTGTACGAAATGCCATTTTCCTCACAGCGGAGAAAACAAGTATCTGCTGTTAAAAGAAGAAAAGAGCCTCTGCCTGAATTGTCATGAAGATTTAAACGTCCAGTTTAAGAAACCGTATATATGTCGTCCTTTTAAAGAAGGGGAGTGTTCATCCTGTCACAATGCACATGCCTCTCCTGTAGACAATCTGCTGATTTCTCCGCCGAAGGAGCTATGTAAAAAATGCCACGGGCCTAAATGTAAGGTTGGAAATGTTTCGATCGCTTCTGTAGTGGCAGACATAGATTGCACTACATGTCATTCCGGTCACAGTTCATTTGACAAAGGTCTTCTCGGCCCCTTCGGTCATAAGGTCTTTCTGGATAAGAATTGTGAAGAATGCCATAATCCCATCAAATCACAACGGGACATAACCACCAAGATAAAAGGTGCGGATTTATGTTTCAACTGCCATAAAAGAAGTACGTCAAAATATGAATACGTAGATAACGATGTTCATGTTAGGGATGCTAAAAATCCTTGCACTGTGTGTCATGATCATCATGCGTCGAGTCAAAAGAATTTAACAAAGAAGGAATCAAACCTTTGCATTAAGTGTCATGAGAGCACTGAAAGAAGGACAGCTGCGATGGAACGTTCTTTAAAGTCAATAAATTGCGAGCCGATTAAAAACAGAAAATGTTTTGAATGTCATATCCCGGCGCATTCTTCCCGGCCGCTTAATTACAGGGCAGATGAAATTCCGCTTTGCGCCAGATGTCATGCGTCTCAACATAAGATTACCCATCCGCTTGGGGCTGATGTCAAAGATCCTCGAAATGGCCGGACATTGACCTGTAATTCATGTCATAGCATGCATTCAGCCAATGCTGACTATCTGCTTACTCATGACAGAAAGAGGGCGCTATGTATTCAGTGTCATAAGATGTAAGATATGGCTGTAAATTTATTATTCTCAGTCAATATGTTGACTAATTCCTGCTTAAGTTCTTGGCATCATTATTGCTTAATATATTAGGTGCTATTTATAATATCAAAGGAGATATACGCAATTTTGATAAGGATAAAACTGATAAAATTTATATCCCTTCCAGTAATTATCCTGTTAGTATTCGTCTTTTCAGTTAAAGTTCCAGCCGTGATAACCGGACATTGCAGCGATTGCCACACCATGCATAACAGCCAGAATGGGGCTGCCATGGTGTCGTACTTATATGGTTCGGAAACATCAACGTCTAAAGAGTACCTCCTTCGCGGCACCTGTTTAGGATGCCATGCCGGGGGCGGTTCGGCCATGATTGCATCAATAAACGGCAATAATACGCCGCAAGTTTACCACAATGATGTATCAGGTGATTTGGCAGGCGGCAATTTTATCTATGTAGTTGGTGGAGGCAAGGGTGGAGCCGGGTCCGATGCCAAAGGACATAATGTTATTGATTTTGGTAACCTCGAGAATACGCTTACCTCGCCGCCCGGTCATCATGATCCTAATAGTATTGGAATAAATATTACCTGTGCCGGGATAGCGGGTTGTCACGGGGTCCGTAAATCCGGAGGAGGGATAAAAGGGTCTCACCATAAGAATGTTGATGGACCGCTTAATACAGCAGATCAGGTTTATAACAGTTACAGATTCCTTGATTACGTTAAGGGACTGGAAGATTCGGACTGGGAAAAAACTAAAAGCGCCTCGGATCATAATGAGTATTTTGGGGCCACTACTCCCATGACTTATAGCGGCAGCTGTAGTATCTGCCATTTGCCTGAGGGAGTTCGGCCTTCAAATAAGACGATTAGCGGGTTCTGCGGAACATGCCATAGACTGTTTCATGTTACAGACTCGATAGGCGGCACAAGTTCTCCATTTACCAGGCATCCGACTGATATGAACCTGCCTGGAAGCGGTGAATATGCAGCATATACAAGTTACAGCACAACGGCGCCTGTTGCAAGGCCTACGGTTCCAGCTTTAAGCAGCGCCACAGTAGTTCCAGGCGGGGCAGGTGATACAGGCGCAATTGTAATGTGTTTGTCCTGTCATTCCGCACATGCTACTAACTACGCTGATATGCTGCGGTGGGACTATAAGAGCGCTACTCTGTCAACTGCATTGTCGGGGTGTAATGTATGTCATACATCAAGAAATTAGGTAATGGGACCAGTGAAGACAAGAAGGCGAAATAACGTGGTAACTATAATGAAAACAGTGAACTTAAAAGCATCTGATAACTTAAGGATATTATTGCAGGCATTAGTTTTTCTTGCCTTGTTTGCAGTCTTTTATGTTAAATCGGTAGATGCCGGGCCTTATCTGAATTCCGCTCACGGCAGTTCTTCATATGGAGTCAAAAGAAGCGCTGCTGATTATAATCCTCCCGCAAGTGATCCTAATTATACTAAAGGCCTCTGCGGCCATTGTCATGAACAGCACAATAGCATTGATGGCACTGAGCCTGCGCCGGTACCGGGGCCTGAGAACTATACGTTATTTTATGATAATTATGTCAGCCAGACTGACGACTTTTGTTTTCAATGCCATACAAGCGCCGGTTCACATCAGGCCACGGCTTTTAATAACTATAACTATAGTTACAAGGCCGGCGGGGATACTGCTATCACATGCCCCGTCAGTATCCTTTCGGCGTTCTCCTTTATAAATGAGACAGGCAGTCCGGTCTCAAACTGCAGCTCTACAGTCGGTTCATCTCATAAGCTGACGGATATCAAAACATTTATTACCGGAAAATGGGGATTTACAGCCGATTCAAACCCGTGTGCAGCATGCCATAATCCACACAGCGCGCAAAGGGACCCTCATACATCGGGAAGCAGAGGCTGGCCTGTTTCTCTTCCAAGTCTGCATAACAGCAAAGATAATAATGCGTGGGGACTTTGGGGTGATGTTGCCGCGGAGCGAATGAATAATTATACCCTCAGTTACCAGTCCCCGTATCGATATAATTCAACGGTTATTTATGAGCCGGATGGTTCAGCTACACAGGATGGGTCCAACTTAACGGATTATGTTACCTTTTGCACAGACTGCCATAATACAACAAACACAATCTACAGCACCACACTCGGAAGAAATTTGAGGACCATTGACTGGAATAATGAGAAGCACGGAAAAGGGAATGCCGATGTAAGCCTATGCGGGGATGCCCCTTATCCATCCGGCGCATCAGGTTTGGGCAAGGTGCTGTCATGTACTGACTGCCATGAACCGCATGGCTCACCGAATGTATTTTTGACAAGAGAAGAGGTAAACGGTGGCGCGCTTGCCGGAAGTATCGGCGCTTTTTCAACTACGAACTGGCAATATCTTTGTGACAAATGCCATAACGATGACCTGGAGATCGACGGGGGCTGCCAGGCAGACCACTACTACATAACGCACCACTCAAATCAGGGCTGTAATACTGATCGCCCGTATACCCCTAATATGTGCGGGACATGTCATAGTAGCGGGGGCGGTACGGGGTGTACCTCTAGTTGGAACAAGAAAGTTTGCACGGACTGCCATTATCACGGCTCTTCGGTTACCAATGCGGATTACTCGCCAACAACCAGGCGCACCTTTTAGAACTTGTCTTTATGGCAGGCGACGCAAATTTGGAGATTTACTTCTGACAATCTAAGCCTGTACTTTTCGCTTGCGCCTTTTGCGCTTGCTCTGTCCCTCGGAATTACGCCCCTTTCGTGAGGATTATGACAGGTAGGACAGGTAATCTTTCCCTCATAATTTAGGGGAAGTATTATGCCGAATTTATTCTCCGTAGACTTCATATTTTCTACAATCGTAGGGTTAGGTGTAACCAGGTGGTTAGCATTTATAGGGTGAAACTGGCTTTGTTTGTAATGACATCTGAAACACAGCACTTCAAGATTGCCGATTAGATGTACTTCTTTAAAAGTTGCAGTTTTTTCATCAGGTTTTTCTTTGTGACAGTACAGGCATTTATCTATAATGACAGCTCCTGTTTCAGTTAACTGGTTATGGGGGTCAAGCATGGTGTATTTTTTTTCATCATGGCACCTAAAGCAGAGAGTCGTGCGGCTTACATACGGCGCTCCTCTCAAAAATCGCCTGTTAAGGACTTTGAATTGCGGATTTATCTGGCACTGCAAATAAATATCGTGGCAAGTGATACAAGAGAGCTTGCCGTCCTCTAATGGAAAATCTTTGGGAATGGCCGCTTTTTTTTCTTCAGAAGGGACTATACCTACGGGATGTATATATGTGCCGGGCGTATATCCATGGCACTTACATAGCTGACCAAAATCACCACCGAATTTTAAGAATTTCTCTCCGCCTTTCTTAGGAGTTATTTCATGGCATGCCTCACAGTACTTTCCGGTATAATGTATATCAGTATCTTCAGATATACTATTTGCATTGTTAGTCTTTTCTTGCGCAGATACCAGGATTGGCAGAAGAATTATCACTAAAATTGTAATTATCAATTTTTTCATATTATCGATAATTATTTTTTAACCATATAGCTTTTACAAAATTATTCTGAATTATAAAATCGGCATCGAATGATAAAGTATCATAGTTTAGCATAAAATATTTATCCCAACAAGTAGGCGAATTCAGAAGACCATAAATTTCATTCAAAGAGGAAAAAAGGAATTTAGCTTGTGTGAAATCCCGCATATAATAGGCAAAATGCCACAAGAGCGCAATGAGAAAGGAAGATTTAGTGTCAAAAAACCTGCAATTATCGATGGTATCAAATTTGCTTACTTATAAGGTATATTTCCTATAATGATAAGCATAACCGGGGAAAATTGAACTCAGATAAAAAGACAAGAATATTGATAGTCGATGACGAGGAGCTTATTTGCTGGTCTCTGAAAAAGTCTTTTGAACAGAACGTAGAATACTCTGTCAATTGCGCATATACAGGTGATGATGCTCTCAGGAATATCGTTGAAAACAAATATGATATTATCATCACTGATTTGAAGCTCCCGGGTGTCAATGGTGTGGAGCTTATTAAAAAGATCAGGCGATTAATTAAAGACACACCGGTCATTGTAATATCAGCTTATTTTTCTGAAACAGTTATGGATGATATATCTGAATACGATGTCTACAGGTGTGTGAACAAGCCATTTGAAATAAGTGATATCATCAGTGGTGTCAAAGAAGCTATGGAAGATAGGGTCAAGGGAATATCCGATCAGGGACGTCAGGATATTTGATCTCTGTTAATCTTAATAACCATCCGGCGTTTGAAACTTTCAACATAAGCCAATATTGCCTGATTGCTCTTTGAAGACCGAAAGATGGCCCGCAGCTGATCATTGTTTGCTGCATTCATTGAATTGAGAATTGTTAACTCTTCTGATGTGAGCTCTGCTGTTTCCCCGATTAAATTGGATATTTTGGAAATAAATATGTCGTTTCTTACACTATCTTCAAATGTCTGGGGTGTGAGACGGTTAAATCTCAATGCCCTCTGGTATATTTCCATGTCAAAGACGCCGTTTCTCTGGAAATATTGAGTATTAATTATAGCTTCCTGAAGCTCATTTTCCGTTACTATTATTCCGGCTTTCCGTGCAGCATTGAGTAATACCGTCCTGTTGACTAACGAGGCAATAACCCTGTCTTTAAGGTTAAGCTTTTCGATGTCTTCGGGGCTCTTATTTTGTTCCTTGAGACGTTTGAATTCATTATCATATGCCCTCCAATATTGATCGATGGTTATTCGCTCATCATCAATCTGGGCTAAATATGCCTTCTGAATATTATCTTTTGGTCCAATACCCCAGAATATGAAGGCAACAGAGATCATTATGGTGATTGCACCGAGTACGAATACCGTGAAGAATTTATGGCTCCGCATTATTTTAAGCATAGGATAATATAGCTCAATGGTTGGTTAAAGGGCAAGATGCGTATTTATTGTCCGTAAACCTCATCAAGTATTTCTTTAGCGCCTTTAGAGAGAAGTTTTTCCGCAAGAGTAGCGCCGAGGGATTCGGCTTCTTCAGGCTTTCCTTCAATTCCGGCCTTAATTAAAGTCTTGCCATCCAAACTGCCGACGAGTCCTTCTAACATGAGTGTAGGGGCGTATGGCAATACGCCCTTACATAATTTGGGATTTATTAATTTTGCGTAAGCAGCAATAGGAACCTGACAGCCGCCTTCAAGCCTTTTCAGGAATGCCCGTTCAGCCCTAACGCAGACAGATGTCTCTTCATGATTCAATTTTTTCAGCAAGTCATTTATAAACACATCATCCACCCTGCACTCTATTCCGACCGCCCCCTGTCCAATGGCAGGAAGACTCACGTCAACCGGCAGTCTTTCCGTAATCCTGTCTGCAAAGCCGAGCCTCTTTACGCCGGCTGTGGCAAGGATGATGGCGTCGAATTCACCTTCGGCGACCTTCCTGAGCCTTGTATCGACGTTGCCCCTGAGCTGTGTGATCTTAAGGTCAGGACGCAGGTTTAACAGCTGGCAAATTCTTCTAAGGCTGCTTGTACCGATATTCGCTCCCCTGGGCAGATCATTAAAACTCTTTATGCCCTTCCCTGCAATTAATGCATCCCGTGGGTCTTCCCGTTTCGTGATTGCGGAAAGATGAAGGCCCTTGGGCAGATCAGTCGGGACGTCCTTCATACTGTGAACAGCCAGGTCTGCCTCTCCCCTGAGCATCGCTTCTTCAATTTCTTTTACAAAAAGCCCTTTCCCGCCGACCTGGGCAAGCGGGACGTCGAGAATCTTGTCTCCCGTCGTTTTTATCTTGTTCAGCTCAATATCAAAATCAGGATTTATTTCCAGGAGCAGGGACTTGATCCACCCGGCCTGCCAAAGAGCGAGTTTGCTTCCCCTTGTTGCGATAACTATTTTACGTTTTATCATTATTGTCACTCTCTATCTCTAAATTAAATAGTTTTTGGACTATATCCAGCATTTCTTCTTTATTCTCTTCCCCGGACTTCAGCGCCGCAGTTGGAGGATGGATGAGTTTATTAACAATAGTGGCAGTGAGCTGCTCTATCGCTTTTATTTTATTTTCTTCCATCGGGCCCATTTTACTGAGTGTTTTTTCAAGCTCGGTCTTTCTTATTTTCTCGGCCATGTTCCGAAGCGCAACGATGGTCGGTGTTGCAGTCAGGGATTCGGTCCATTTCAGGAAAGAGCCGATCTCTTCATCAACGATCTGCTCGGCCTTTTCAGCCTCTTTGCCCCTTTCCTGAATATTTGTGTCGATAATCCCCTGGAGGTTATCGACATCGTACAGGTATACATTGTCCAGATCATTTATTTCAGGGTCAATATTTCTTGGCACTGATATGTCGATTATGAACATGGGTTTTTGCTTTCTGTCTTTCATTGTCTTATGAACATGATCTTTCATTAATATGTAGTTGGGGGCCCCGGTGGAGCAGATTACAATATCTGTATAAAATAATTCATGAACAAAATTGTCAAATAGTATAACCTTCCCGTGAAACTCCTGTGCAAGCTCCTCCGCCCTCGCTGTCGTGCGGTTTGTTACATAGACGTTTTTTACGCCGTTGTTTATCAGATGCCTGGCTGCAAGTTCCGCCATTTCACCGGCGCCGATAAGCATAACAGATTTTGTCGCAAGGTCATCGAATATTTTCTTTGCCAGTTCAACGGCAGCAAAACTAATGCTGACAGCGCTTTCAGCGATCTTTGTCTCTGTCCTGATGCGTTTGGCTACGGAGACTGATTTTCTCATCAGTCTGTTCAGGTAAACCCCCGTAGTCCTGTTTTTCAGGGCCGAGTCAAAGGCATCTTTTAACTGGCCGAGTATCTGCGGCTCTCCGACAACCATCGAGTCAAGGCTCGATGCAACTCTGTACATGTGCCTTATTGCCTCCTGCCCTTTATGTATGTAAAGTGATTTATCCAGGAGGTCTTTGGGCACCTTATGAAAATCAGAGATAAAATCTTTAATGCCTTTGATCCCTGCATTGACTTCATTAACCCCTGCGTATATCTCAACTCTATTGCAGGTTGATAATATTATGTTTTCTTTTATCACATCAGATGTTTTCAGGATGTTTACGGCCTGATCGAGTTTTGGCCCGTCAAAGGCTATTTTTTCTCTTACCTCTATAGGCGCTGTTTTATGATTAAGGCCGACAACTAGAATGTTCATAATAAATAAAGTAAGGGTTCAAGGTTTCAAGGGGTCGAGTGATGGAATTATCTTGTCCCTGGAACCCAGGGCTCCTCGAATCCTTGGCCCCTTCTACATAAATACATGAAGTCCTTTCATGATCAGAGTAACACCAAAAAAGGCGAATATTATTATCGCAAAGCCGACGATTGAGAGAATAGCAGCCTTTTTACCGCGCCATCCGACCGTAAGTCTGAGATGAAGTACAAGCGCATAAATAAGCCATGTTATAAGTGACCACACCTCTTTGGGGTCCCATCTCCAGTAAGTTCCCCAGGCAGAGTTTGCCCATATTACGCCGGTTATCATGGCAAAGGTCAATAGAGGAAAACCGAGAGTAATGAGATGGTAATTAATCTCGTCAAGGACCTGAAGGCTCGGCAGCTTTTGGAACAGACCCCCCAGGCGCTTTGATTTTACATAGCGTTCCTGCATGAGATACATTATTCCTATCCCACATGCCATAGCAAAAGCTGCATCGCCCAAAAAGGCTAAAATAACATGAATCCCGAACCAGTAGCTTTGGAGAACAGGGCTTAAGGCCTTTATTTCCCTGGGGAAGATAGAGGACGAGAGCATGAGGATAAAAACTATCGGCATAATAAACGAGCTTAACAGACCGAGTTTATAACGGAATTCATGGAAAAAAAACAATATCAGCACGCACCAGGAAAAGAATGAAGTTGCCTCATGCATGTTTGTGACAGGGATATGTCCGCCTTCAACGTACCTGACAATAATATTTGCGGTATGAAAAAGAAAGCCCGTCACCGCAAGATAAAGCGCCAATTTCGAAGCGGTTTTTTTACCCCGGAAAATCTCTGCGATACCTGCAATTGTTGCAATGAAATAAAAGGTAAGCGCCAGCTCAAATAGAAGAACGTTTATTTCCATCTGCAAATTATAGACTCCTTAAACAATAAGAAATGCATTTTAACATAGTTTCCAGTGTGTGTAAATTATATCGTATTTTTCCCGGCTCATCACCCGGCAATATGAATTTACTGTTTCTATTAATATTAATCCTTAATGTATTTTTTGATATAGGCGATGAATTTGTCAATTTCACCCTGTTTTTTTATTAAATCTATGCGGAAGGTTTGAGCACTTTTTTGTGATAAGGAAGCAATGATAGAAGGATTTTGAATTCCTTCCGGGGAGTTGATAATTATGATATCCGCCTTCTCACTCACTTCCCTGGCCGAGGGCTTAACCTGTCCGTCCTGTCCGATGATAAATATTATCAGATGGGGATTTAAATAATTTGCAGGGCTGTTACCCTCAACCACTACCCCTTTAAGACCATCCATCTTGCTCATCGCAATGCTTAAGTCATCTTCCAGCTCACTGCCGCTGCTTTGAACCCATACAACTTTCTCAGCGCCGGACTGAGACATAATTGCCGTATCTTTGTCTTTTTGCAAAATGACATCCGGATCATCAGTGATCGAAGTATAGAGAGGGGTCTTTGTAAATTTAATGGCCCCAAACCCTTTAAGGTTTTTCAGCAAAATCGAACAGAGCGTTGTCTTTCCCACACTGCTATGGGCGCCTGTTACAGAGATGATTTTGAATGACATAAATACAGGATACAGGATGCTAGATATAAGGCGCAAGATTTGGCGGCAAAAATAGTCCACATGAGATAGCCCGCTAATGCCCTTGAATTTATGGTAGCGTTTGCTTCTCTGCCCTGTTGCTGTTTGATGACATTTAGATTAAAATTAAGCGTTCAATTTAACAGGGGAAATCCTATAATGACCACTCCGTATCACGCAGTATATTTTGCCCATGAAATTACCCGTCGCGGCGGCGCTGGAGTTGAACGCCTTTCACGTTCACTCTTTGATGCATGTGTTGATTTGAATCCTCATCAAATAGAGGCTGCCCTTTTTGCAGTTAGATCCCCGGTCTCGCAAGGTGTATTGCTGGCAGATGAAGTTGGTCTTGGTAAAACAATAGAAGCTGGACTGGTACTATGTCAGTATTGGGCAGAGAGCCGCCGAAAGCTGCTTGTCATTTGTCCAGCCTCTCTTCGTAAGCAATGGGAGCTTGAGCTGAACGAAAAGTTTAACCTTCCCATATCAATTCTTGATGCAAAAAAATATCGTGAAGCGCAAAAATCCGGAAGAACAAATCCATTTGATGCTGATTCTATTGTTATAACGTCTATGCATTTTGCCAGCCGCCAATCTGGTGACATAAGGGTTGTTCAATGGGATATGGCAGTAATAGACGAGGCGCATAAGCTGCGGAATGCTTATCGTGAAAGCAACAGGTTGGGGCAAAATATAAAATGGGCGCTGGAAGGTAGACGTAAGATACTCTTAACTGCTACCCCTCTCCAAAACTCTCTTCTTGAACTTTACGGGTTATCTACTATTATTGATGATCGGATTTTTGGAGACCTACCGTCATTTCGTACTCAATATACCAATGTTGGGGGAGACCTTGATGAACTTCGCAGTCGTCTCCGCTCTTTTTGTACCCGCACTCTCCGGCATCAAGTCGTTGAATATGTACCGTTCACCGAACGCAAATTAATAACACGCCCTTTCAATCCCACTAACCAGGAACATAAACTTTACGAGGCGGTATCCGCTTTTTTACAAAGAGAAGGAACTTATGCCCTTCCACAACAGCAGCGACATTTGATAACGCTTATTGTACGAAAGCTTCTTGCTTCATCGTCACAGGCTGTTGCAGGGACTCTTGAGGCCATGCGGGACCGCTTGATAGCTTTACGTGACAATCAGTCCACGCCTCGTGACATTGTAGAGCAAATCACGCAGGAACAAGAAATAGAAGACGAATTTCTTGAGGAGATTCTCAATAGCGAAGAGACAGAACAACCCCAAGTCAATGAACTTCCTATTATCGACCGCGATCGTTTAAATAAGGAGATAGACGAACTTGACCGTTACGTGCAGTGGGCGCGGAGCATAGGGATTGACACAAAGACACGTGCCCTGCTGAAAGCCTTAGAGATCGGTTTCGAAAAAATGACTGAAATAGGCGCGGCAAATAAAGTGGTTATTTTTACTGAGTCCCGCAGGACGCAGCAATTTCTGAAAGACTTTCTTGAAACAAACGGATATGCCGGACAGATAGTTACATTCAATGGTACCAACACTGAACCTGAGGCAACTAAAATTTACGGAAAATGGGTGACACTTAATGCTGAAAGCGGCAGAGTCTCCGGGTCCCGTCCAGTGGATATCCGTACGGCTATCATCGAGCATTTTCGTGACAACGCCGACATAATGATAGCCACTGAAGCTGCTGCCGAGGGAATTAATCTTCAGTTCTGTTCATTGGTCATTAATTTTGATCTTCCATGGAATCCGCAGAGGATTGAACAACGCATAGGACGCTGCCATCGTTACGGGCAGAAGCATGATGTAGTGGTAATCAACTTTCTCAATCAGCGAAATGATGCGGACAGACGTGTATATGAGCTTTTGAGCGAAAAGTTCAATTTATTTTCAGGAGTATTTGGCGTATCTGATGAAGTTTTGGGAACTATTGAATCCGGTGTAGATTTTGAGCGGAGGATTCTTGATATTTACCAGCAATGCCGGACCTCTGAAGAGATTGAGCAGGCCTTTCAGCAGCTCCAAAAAGAATTCGAAGAAAAGATCCAGAGCAAAATAGAAGACACACGGCGCCTTCTCCTTGAACACTTTTATGAGGATGTTCATTCACGGTTAAAGATAAATCTTGCAGGTACGCGGGAGCAGCTTGATAAGATAGGCAGGATGTTCTGGACTCTTACAAAGTTTATTCTCCGTGACTACGCCGAATTCAATGACACAGCATTAACATTCAAGCTGCAAAACCCTCTATCTGATCCCTTAAGATCAGGGACTTATCACATGATTTCAAAAAAGCAGGAAAACGTCAGCGGTGAGTTTTTATATCGCTTATCTCATCCACTTGGTGAATATGTTGTCAATAATGGCAAAGTGTGTCCTGCTCCGCTTGCGCATGTCACTTTCGATATTTCTAATTACCCGGTCAGAATATCAGTTGTTGATAAACTCAAAGGACAATCCGGCTGGCTTACTCTTCGGCGCATGGCAATTGAATCGTTTGAGCATGAGGAATATCTTCTCTTTTCAGGGTTTAATGATAAAGGTAATTCACTTGATCAGGAGGCCTGTGAAAAGCTCTTCAATTGTTCGGGAGCGGCATCTGATTTAAATAGTATGCCTTCTGATATAAAAGAGCGTCTCGGCAAAGAGGCAGAACGTTTTCAGAGAGCAACAATCAGTAAATCGCTTGAAACGAACAACCGGCATTTCAATGAAGGTCGTGAACGTCTGGAAAAATGGGCTGAGGACATGGTACTGGCTGCCGAGAAAGAGCTTAAAGATACGAAAGAGCAAATAAAGGCATTAACCCGTCAGGCACGTCTTGCGCCAACTGTAGATGAGCAGCATCAGATACAGAAGAAAATAACCGAGCTTGAGAAGAAGAAGCGAAAGCAGAGACAAAAAATATTTGAAATCGAGGATGAAATAATGGAAAAGCGTGACACATTGATTGAAAAACTTGAAAAGAGAATGCAGCAGAAGACATCAGTAAAAGACCTTTTCACTATACGCTGGCAAGTTGTATAATGAATGACTTTTTACCCCTCTTTGAAAAAGAGGGGACAGGGGAGATTTTATAAATCATGTCCACTAACTACGACAAATTAAAAAAACTCCTTGCCGAGCTTTTTCAGCTCGATCAGGCTGAACTCGACTTCGGCATTTACCGGATTATGAATCAGAAGCGGGGCGAGATCATGCAGTTTCTTGACAGCGATCTTCTGCCGCAGGTCAAGGACGCCTTTGCGCAATATAAGTCCGCTGATAAGGAGACTATCGCCGGGGACCTGAAAAAGGCGAGTGAGGATGCAAGGACATTAGGAATCAATCCTGACGATGCTCCGAGGGTCCGGGAATTGACAGGAAAATATGAAAGCTCCTCTGTAAATATAACCGCGCTTGAAAATGAAGTCTTCTCTGACCTTTATAGTTTCTTCCGCAGGTATTATGACAAGGGAGATTTTATTTCAGCCAGAAGATATAAGGAAGGTGTTTACGCCATTCCTTACGAGGGAGAGGAAGTAAAGCTTTATTGGGCCAATCATGACCAGTATTACATTAAGACCTCGGAATACTTTCACACTTACAGTTTCAAACTACCCTCCGGCAAGAGAGTGTGTTTTTTCAAACTTGTTGATGCGGACGTTGAGAAAGACAATGTAAAGGCAGAGGCAGGCAAGGAACGCCGGTTTATTCTCTCTGAGAATGAGCCGCTTGTTGAAAGTAATGATGAGCTTGTTATCCGCTTTGAATACAAGCCTGATTCAAAGAAGCGGGATCAGAAAAGCCTGAATGATGAGGCAGTAAAAACAATTTTGGCTGTTGATGGTTTTAAAGAATGGCAGCATGAATTTGCCCAGCTTAGACCTACGGAAAAGAACCCAAACCGAACCTTATTAGAGCAGCATTTTAATGACTACACGGCCCGGAATACCTTTGATTACTTTATCCATAAAGACTTGAGCAAATTCCTTCGCCGGGAATTAGACTTCTTTATCAAAAATGAAGTCATGCACCTTGATGACATCGAGAATGAATCAACCCCAAGAGTTGAGCAATATCTTTCAAAGATAAAGGTCATCAGAAAAATAGCGCACAAGATTATTGAATTCCTTGCGCAGATCGAGGACTTTCAGAAAAGGCTCTGGCTTAAGAAGAAGTTTGTCGTTGAGACCAATTACTGTGTGACGCTGGACAGAGTGCCGGAGGCGCTTTATCCTGAGATTGTTGAGAATGATGCTCAGCGGGAGGAGTGGATAAGGCTTTTTGCTATTGATGAATTAAAAAATCCCCCCCAGCCCCCCTTTGCTAAAGGTGGGAAGAGTCAGACACTGCCGTTCTTAAGTCCCCCTTTGGAAAAGGGGGATTCAGGGAGATTTTCCAATCCATTAACAATCAACTTCCTCAAGGCTAATCCGTTTCTTGTGCTTGATACAAAGTTCTTTATCCAAGTCTTCAAGGATAAGCTGATAGCAGGCTTTGACAAGCTCGATGAGCAATGTGATGGGCTGCTTGTGCATAGTGAGAATTTTCAAGCGTTGAATTTCTTGCAGAAACGATATCAGGGACAGGTGAAATGCAGTTATATTGATCCGCCGTATAATACCAGTGCATCTGAAATATTATATAAAAATGATTACAAGCATTCGTCTTGGCTTAGTTTTATTAACAACCGATTGGCAATTGCCAAAGCATTTCTCACTGAGGATGGTATTGCGTGTATCACTATTGATGATGATGAAATTCATAATCTCTGGTTTCTTCTACAAGAAGTATTTAATACTGATAATTTTTTAGGGATAGCATTGATTAGAAACAACCCGCAGGGACGTTCTACAGTAAAAGGATTTGCAGTTAATCATGAGTATGCATTGTTTTTTACAGTTGGCAGCACTTTGAAAAGTATAGGAAGGCTAGAGCGAACTGAGAAACAAAAAGATAGATACAATGAAGTTGATGATAACGGTTGTCAATTTCTATGGGAAAATTTTCGTAAGACCGGTACAGATTCCAAAAGGAGCGAACGTCCTAAACAGTATTACCCAATTTATTTTAATGGATCAAATATAAGAGTGCCTAAAATGAAATGGGATAGTTCAAGGAATGAATGGTTCATATTAGAGGAGTCTAATGCTGATGAGATGGTATATTGGCCCAAAGATGAACGTGGGAATGAACGTGTTTGGAAGTGGGGACATGAAAGAGTTGAAGCAAATCTTAAACATATTCGGATTGCCAAAGGTATTAACGGAGAACAGCAAGTTTTTAGAAGAAATTATTTAAATTTACTCGGTTCCCTTCCAGGGACGTGGTGGGACAAACCTAAATATGCGGCTGGTTCTCATGGCACAAATTTATTAACAAACTTGTTTGGAGCTGGACATGCTTTTTTATTCCCTAAGTCAATATTTGCAGTTGAAGACTGCTTGAAAGTTGCAGGTGCAGGTTTGAATACAATTTCCATCGACTACTTCGCCGGTTCCGGCACCACCGGTCATGCCGTCATAAACTTAAACCGTGAAGACGGCGGAAATCGCAAATACATCCTTGTTGAGATGGGCAATTATTTCGACACCGTTCTGAAGCCTCGTATTCAGAAGGTCATCTACTCCAAAGACTGGAAAGACGGCAAGCCCGTCTCACGCGAAGGCTCAAGCCACATGTTCAAATATATCCGCCTTGAATCATATGAAGACACCTTAAACAATCTTGAGGTCAAACGGACTGAGGCACAGCAATCACTTCTTGAGCAATCTGCTTCTTTCCGTGAAAGCTATATGCTCTCCTACATGCTTGATGTTGAGAGCAGAGGTAGCCTGCTTAATGTGAAAGTCTTTGATGATCCATTCAACTACAAGCTGAATATTTCCACCGGCAGTGTCGGTGAGACAAAGCCGGTTGCCGTTGATCTTGTCGAGACATTCAATTACCTGATAGGACTTACTGTGAAGCACATTGATAACATAAGAGGAATTAAAGTTATTGAAGGGACGAATCCGAAGGGGCAAAAAGTGCTTGTCCTTTGGCGGAATGTAGAGGCAGGTTTGAAACCTGCCTCTACCGACAACGACAAGCTTGATGCATGGTTCAAGAAACAGAAATATAACACGAAGGACATGGAATATGATCTGATCTATGTAAACGGCGATAACAATCTTGAAAACCTCCGGCGTGAGGACATGACCTGGAAGGTGCGCCTGATCGAAGAAGAATTCCACTGCCTGATGTTCGATGTTCAGGACGTATGATGAAGAAAGATACTGCCGTTAAAACAATTAACAAAACATACAAGGCTGTTAAGGAGATTCTCGAAGAGGCCCGCAGTACCGCCTTCCGCGCTGTAAACTTCGCAATGGTGCAGGCTTACTGGAATATCGGCAGGGTTATCGTCGAAGACGAACAGAAGGGGAAGACAAAGGCTGAATACGGAGAATACCTGCTGAAGGAACTATCGGCGCGTCTAAGCAAGGAGTTTGGCAAGGGCTTTGATTATTCTAATGTAAAAAACATACGGCAGTTTTATCTGGTATTTCCAATTGGCGACGCACTGCGTAGCCAATTGAGCTGGACACATTACCGCTTGCTGATGCGCGTGGAAAAAGAATCTACCCGTGAATTCTATCTTGAAGAATGCATCACCGGCAACTGGTCTACCCGGCAGCTTGAGCGGCAGATTAACTCGTTCTATTATGAACGTCTCCTGGCAAGCCGGGACAAGAAGCTGGTGAAGGCGGAAATACAGAAGCTTGAGCCGGGACCCGGGCCGAAAGATATTATCAAAGACCCTTATGTCCTAGAATTCCTCGGCTTAAAAGAAAACAAGGAATATCTTGAAACCGAATTGGAGCAGGGTCTCATGGACAAGCTTCACGATTTCCTTCTTGAACTTGGCAAGGGCTTTTCATTTGTGGCCCGGCAGAAGAGAATAACCATAGATGGCGACCACTTTTACATTGACCTTGTTTTCTACAACTACATCCTGAAATGCTTTGTGCTTATTGACCTTAAGATCGGCAAGTTGACGCATCAGGACTTGGGACAGATGGACTTTTATGTCCGCTATTTTGAAAAAGAGGTCAAACAGTCTGAAGACAACTCGACAATCGGCCTGATACTGTGCGCTGAGAAGAACGAGGCGATGGCAAAATACACGCTTTTGGAAAACAGCAAGACCATTTTTGCCTCAAAATATAAACTGTACCTGCCGACGGAAAAAGAACTCCGGGAAGAACTGCAAAGAGAAAAGAAGTATCTCGAACTTGAGATGCGGGAAGCAAAAAAGAATTTGAAATGAAATACTATGGCAAAGAAAAAATCCAATAACCAGGCTTTAACCCCTCCTCTTAAGTTTGACCAAAAACTCGTTCTCAACCAATGGATTTTAAGTTTGTTTGAGGTAAAGAACTTTGAACAACTTACCTTAGGTATGAAAGAGCCTGAACGTGAGGGCTTTGACGAAGACAATATCAGCCGCTTTTATTATGTGCTCAGTTCCCGCCTTTTTGAACGGAAGGAACTAACTTCCGATATCCTGCTTGCCTATGATCAGAACATAGTCCGCCACTGGAAAGCTATTACTGAACGGCGCAACATGGAAGGACAGATTCTGAACTTAAAGTATTTTCAGTATCTGTCACTGCTATTTTCTGAAATATATCTGGATCGGTATTTTCAGGATTCTGAAAAACTTCTCTTAGACCTTAATAAACATGTGGAACGGTTTAATTCAGATAAAGCGGATCGTGATAAAATTGACGTCTATGCTACCAAGGATTTAAATAAACTTGCTTACTGGAGCGCTACCGGCTCCGGCAAGACTCTCCTTATGCACGTAAACATTCTTCAGTACCAACATTATCTCAAAGCTCACAATAGGGAACGCTTAATGAACAGGATTATCCTGTTAACACCTAATGAAGGGCTTTCTAATCAGCATCTTGAAGAATTCCGCATCTCAGGCATGGATGCTGAACTTTTCTCAAAAGATGGCCGGGGGCTTTATTTTGGACGGTCAGTAGAAATTATTGATATACATAAACTCAGAGAAGAATCAGGGGAAAAGACTGTCGCCATTGAAGCCTTTGAAGGAGATAACCTTGTGCTTGTGGATGAAGGACACAGGGGCGCAAGTGGTGTGGACTGGAAGTCACGGCGCGACCAGCTTTGTGAAAACGGGTTTTCATTTGAGTATTCTGCAACCTTCGGACAGGCTGTAAGAGCGGCCACAGGGGATCGCGGGAAAAAGCTGGAGCAGGAATACGTCAAATGCACATTATTTGACTATTCATATAAATACTTTTACGGTGACGGTTATGGCAAAGAATATCGGATTTTAAATTTAAAGGATGACTCGGAAGAAGTAAATCGTCAGCGATATCTAACAGCCTGTTTGCTGGCTTTTTATCAGCAGCAGAAATTGTTTGAAGATAAAAAAGACCCCTTACGCAAGTTTCTCATTGAAAAACCGCTATGGGTATTTGTCGGTGGAAGCGTCAATGCGGTAAGGACAGAAAACAAGAAAAAGGTTTCAGACGTTATTGATATTCTGCTTTACCTTGCAAGCTTTGTCGAAAATCAGAAAGATACGATTGATCATATTAAGAAACTTCTCACAGGCAAAGCCGATCTGCTCGATGAGCATGGGAATGATATCTTTACACGCGCTTTTGCGTATCTCAATAATCAAGAACTGACAGCAGATGAAGTTTATGATGATATTCTCAGGGTGATCTTTAATGCTTCATCACGCGCAAAGCTTCATGTGGAAAATCTTAAGGGTTCTGAAGGTGAGATAGCATTGCGGCTTGGAGACAATGACCCTTTCGGTGTAATTAATGTCGGTGACGTATCAGCGCTTTGCAAACTCTGTGAAGTGCATGATGAACTTGTAGTTGCAGATATGGAGTTTTCAGGATCACTATTCAGAGCCATAAATGATAAAGATTCGAGCATCAACATATTAATAGGTTCAAAGAAATTTACAGAGGGATGGAGCAGTTGGAGAGTCAGCACTATGGGGCTTATGAATATCGGGAGAGGAGAAGGCCCGCAAATCATTCAACTATTCGGCAGAGGAGTTCGTTTAAAAGGAGTAGATTTCTGCCTGAAGCGAAGCAGAAGAGTACTGCAAAATACTGCACCAGCACACATAGAATTGGTTGAGACCTTAAACATCTTTGGCATACGCGCAGATTATATGAGCCAGTTTAATGAGTACCTTAAAGAAGAAGGGCTGCCGACAGATGATGAGAAAAGAAAAATTGTGCTGCCTATCAAGGAAAATGTGCCCAAGGGTCATAAACTTAAGGTTCCGGGATTAAAGGAAGGCCTCGACTTTAAACGCAATGGCCCTAAACCAATACTTGACCCGCAAAGTTCATATTTACGGAAATATCCGGTTGTCTTGAACTGGTATCCTAAGATTCAGGTGAAGCAGAGCAAGGGTGCATCGACCTCCATAACAAAGGCACAATTAAATCTTGGTAAGTTCGATAGCCGACATGTGGCATTTATGGATATTGATGCAATCTATACTGAACTACAGCAATTCAAAAATGAAAAGGCCTGGTTCAATCTAAATTTTTCTCATGAAAAAATGGTTGAACTATTATCCAATGATGGATGGTACCACCTTTATATCCCGGAAGATCAACTACAGCCTGATAATTTTAAAAAAGTTACTCAGTGGCAGGAAATAGCGATTGCCCTAATGAAAAAATATACTGAGCGATTTTACAAACACCAGAAAGCAATTTGGGATAATGAACACCTGGAATATCAGGAAATTTCTGCAGACGAATTTAAGGATCGTGAATATAGTTTTGAAGTACAGCTACAGGAGCAGGATATTATTGACGAGCTTCTTGAAATCAAAGAAGCTATCGAGAAAGGAAAGCTTGATGAGATTGAGGCCAAACGCTCAAATGGTTTATATCAGGAGATCGGGCCTATCATTTTTGATTGTCATCTCTATCATCCCCTTATATACCTGAAGAACAATCGCATTAGGGTTACGCCTGTAGAGTTGAAAGAAAGTGAGAAGGAATTCGTCCTTGACCTAATGAAATATTATAAAAATAAGTTAGAAGTCTTTAAAGACATGAAGCTCTATTTATTAAGAAATGAAAGTAAGGGTAAAGGAATAGGTTTCTTTCAGGATGGCGGATTTTATCCTGATTTTATTTTATGGCTGATTAAAGGGGATAAACAGTTCATCACTTTTATTGATCCTCACGGATTGCGCTTTGCAGAAGGGCGTAATGACAGGAAAATACAATTTTACAAAACAATAAAGGAAGTAGAAATAAAACTTCCCGATCCCAACATAATCTTGAATTCATTTATTGTCACTCCAACATTGCATTCTCAAATTCAATGGTTTGGCAAAGATAACCCCATGTCAAAGAAAGAATTTAATGATTGTAATGTCCTTTTTCAGAAGGATGATAAAGATGTATATATCAGAAAATTAATAGAAAAAGTTCAAAGTTCATTATTAGAAATTTGAGGGGTCAGACACCAAAATTGACATTTGGCGAATAGATGCCGATTACCGGATTTATCGAAGCTCTAAAGAGGCTGTCTACAATTAACCCATTACTATTTCAATTATCATTCTGTTTATAACAGGATAAATATTTTCTTGGATATATCTATCATATATTCTGTTCAGGAGAAGAGATGCAGATAGGTTTTATAGACCTCGGCGGGATGACATGGCCTGGAAGGTACGCCTGATTGAAGAAGAATTTCACCGGCTCATGTTTGATGTTCAGGACGTATGAGAGGGTGAGATTCCATCGCCTTGACTGAAACGGACTTTATGATGTACTCTTAAATGTACCATTACAGGAGGCGCATTACATGACCAAAACAATGCCTATCATAGAAGCAAGAAAGAAGCTGACTTCCATGCCCGAAGACTTCGAGCATGAAAAAGATACGGAAGTTATAGCCGTCACCCGTCGCGGCAAACCCGTGCTGGCCGTGATGTCGTGGGAATTGTACGAGACGGTTGCAGAGACGCTTGAAGTGCTGAGCGATGAAAATCTGATGAAGGACCTGCGCAGGAGCATTAAAGAAATGCAGGAGGGTAAGCTGGTTCCATGGGACAAGGCAAAAAAACAGCTCGGCATTTAACTTATCAGATAGCCATTACCCCCGCCGCTATGAAGATGCTCAAAGGCATCTCTGACCGGAGGATAAGGGCAAAGATATCGGACGTCATTGACCGATTATCGACAGATCCTGATAAACAGGGCAGGCCTCTTACCGGAGAGCTTATCGGTTTCAGGAGCATCCGCGCTGTGGGACAGCGATACCGGATTATCTATAAAGTCCAAAAAGAACAAATCGTAGTAGTTATCGTTGCGGCAGGCCTCAGGAAGGAAGGACATAGAAGCGACATTTATGCGCTTGCCAAGAAGCTTATACGCCTGAGACTGCTGGAGCCGTGACGGTGTCAAAGAAAAGAAAAACCGGCAAACAGTCTGTACCTGGAAGTGTATTGAGTAAGCATTAATATAGCATCTTGGAAAATCAGTAATAAATTTATTACAGGGGACATGACTTTCTCATGAGAGAGCCGGAATGAGCATGATTAATTTTGCCTTTTCATTTATATCCGGCATCGCCGCCTTCAACTTCTTGCCATTTTTCCCTGTGACAATTATTACATTGTTTATTGCAATTGCAATCGCGCTGTTTTTCAAACGACATGCAAACAGGAAGAGGACCATTTTATTTGTCTGCGCCGTGATGTGCGGATTTTTCTATAGCTTTATCAGACAGGATGCTCTCCCTGAGATAAGATTCCCGGATGAGGATATATTTATTGAAGGGACTATTATTGATGTCCCGGAGATGTCAGGAGATAAGCTTCGCTTCACGATTAATGATGTAATTATAGAAGGGGGAAAAATCCGGGGGAGTGTCCGGCTTGTGCTTTTGCCGAAACAGTTCGGGAATAATTTTAATGAAGGTCTGCTTGATCCGGGCAACAGGATCAGCGCCATAGCAAAATTGAGAGAGCCAAGCGCCTTCCGAAATCCGGGATTATATTCACACGATTTAAAACAGTCGGGAATCGCGGCCGTCGGCTTTGTGAAGCAATTGGAGATCATTAACAGGGGAGGCGGACTATTAACCCGGATATTCAAAATACGGCAGAAACTCGGGACGATAATAAATAAAAGTCTTTCAGGAGAAAACGCATCTTTTCACAATGCAATGATAACAGGTTTGACAAGTGGCATCAGCCAGGACATGAGAGACGCGTTCAGCTCAACAGGGCTTGCACATATCCTCAGCATATCCGGAACTCACTTCGGGCTGCTTGCGTTTATCTTTTTTACAATGACGAAGTCGATGATCAAGTGCTTGCCTGCTAAATGCCTCACAAGGATGACTCTGTACATAATACCGACTCAGATAGCTATTTTATTAACGCTGCCCATATTAGTCATATATGCAGTGATTTCCGGTTTAAGCACTCCGACAATACGGTCTTTTGTAATGGTTTTTATTTATATGCTTGCACTATTGCTCGGCAGAAAGGACCAATGGCTTAATTCCCTGTCAATTGCGGCAACTCTTATTCTGCTCTGGAATCCGGAGGCGCTGTTTGAACTTTCGTTTATACTGTCCTTTACTGCGGTCCTTTCCATCGGGTATGTATTGGAACACAGGGCACGAATTACAGAAGATAATCCCCCTCAATCCCCCTTTAAAAAAGGGGGAGGTTCAATTTCAAGTTTAGACCGCCCGGTGTCTCTTCTTAGCAGGGAGGGAATTAAAAGAGGGGCCAATAACGCTTATGAAAAAATAAGAACAGGGACTTTAATAACTATTGCTGCTGTTCTGGGGACAGCGCCTTTTGTCGCCTTGTATTTTAAACAGTTTCCTTTGATCTCGCCGCTCACAAATTTACTCATGACCCCTCTCATCTGTTTTGTAATACTTCCTCTTGGTTTTATTTCAAGCTTCAGCGCACTCATTTTTAATATGTCTTCCATGCCGTTAAATGGTTTGATTGATACATTGACGTATTTTGTTCTAAAACTCATAAACAGTTTTACAAATGTACCGTATGCAAATGTTCACATCCACAATCCTTCATTTGCAATAATCGGGCTTTACTTCCTTTCATTGATTTTTCTTATGACGAGCTCATTGAAATGGAGATTAGCGCCTCTGGCCTTTGTCATCGGTATTTATTTACTCAGCCCATATCTGTCTGAGGATAAGCTGAGGGTCACTTTCTTGGACGCAGGGCAGGGGGACGCTTCCGTAGTTGAGCTGCCTGACGGAAAAGTCATGCTTATTGACGGAAGTACAAAAGAGCCCGATATGGGGATGAGGGTTATCGCTCCTTATCTGTGGTCAAAAGGGATAAGAAAGATTGATTACATGGTAATGAGCCATCCCCATCCCGACCATTACGGCGGGCTTATTTATGTTATAGATCATATTGATGTCGGAGAGATATGGTTTAACGGCATGATGTCTGACGGTGCGGAGGTACTATTTCAGAAAGCAGTAAAAAAAGATGTCCCATACAAAATTCTTAAACGGGGAGACGTACTTGAAAGTAATCGATACAGGATTTATGTGTTTCATCCTTATGATGAATTCAATGCTGATTCATCAAGTGAGGAGTTTTCCAGTCAAAACAGCGATTCCCTGGTCTTGAAAATAGAATCGGATGACGCCTCAATTCTTTTCACCGGAGATATTGAAAATGAGGCCGAAGAAGATATTTTATATCTTGGAAACCGCCTCAAGAGCGATATTCTCAAAGTGCCTCATCATGGGGGAAGGACTTCAAGCTCTGAAGATTTCATTAATGCCGTCAGCCCCCGGATTGCGGCTATTAGCGCCGGCAGAGGCAATTCCTTTGGCCATCCTCATCAGGAAACTATTGAGAGATATGAAAGGGCCGGGGCGAGGGTGTTCAGGACTGACTTGAACGGCGCTGTTATCATAACCAGACACGGGAATTCTTTAGAGGTTAAAACATATGAAGACAGTGTGTTTAAAAAAGTTGAAGCCTGGAGGGATGAGGTTAGGAATTTAAGGCTGTTGTTTTGACAAGATAGTGAAGCAACCCGATCAGCATTTGTCAAATTAGCGGCATTGCTCAATGCGCCCTTTTTCTATTGATCCCGGATTTCAACTATCACTTCGTTCTAACTCTATATCCTCTTCTGGATAGGACTATAAGTTTCCCATGAAAAGAAGGGAAGGCATATTTTTTAAAAAGATTGTCTATCGCAGGAAGAATATCCTTCAGAAGAGGCGGATGTATTCTGATATGTATTATTCCGGCGGTATTATGAGGCGGGTATTTCATAACATTTCCAAAGTGTCTATCAAATGTAATGATCGTTCTGTCCTCATCTTTTGCCATTTGAACAATCTTGTCATCGGTAGTTTTGAAAATGCTTTCTTCCTGAAGAGACTTTACATCATGCCCCACGCTGCGAAGGTAGGAGGTTATCTTCGGGAAGATATTTTCGTCAATCAGAAATCTCAAAGGACGGACTCTTCAAAAGGGACATATTCCTGCTCTTTTATTAGAGCGGTAGCATAATGAAGACAGGCTTTAATATCATCCGTTGTCAGATTAGGGTAGTAGTCTCTGATTATATCATCAGCCGTAAGTCCTGCCTCCAGAAGTTCAAGGATAATATAAACCATAATCCTTGTCCCCTTAATACAGGGCTGCCCATGACAGATATTGGGATCACTTTCGATACGATTGTTCATTTAATTTATCTCCTCTTTAAAATAAAGTATCAGAATGGATAGTAAAAATCAAAAGAAATCCATTCGGATTGCGAAGAAATACTATTTTACGCTTTTTATCAGACTGTCAAGCTCGTCTGCAAGGTCTTTGTTTAATCCTTTCAGGGCCTCAAGTTCTTTTTTTGCATAAGGCAGCATTGATTTGCCTGACTTGATATACGCAATACCGAGATGATAGTGGGCCTCGGCAAATTTCGGTTTTATTATTACAGCCTGCTTATAGGCTTCAACCGCTTCCGGATATCTTCCGAGTTCACTGTATAAATTACCGAGGGTGTATTGAGATTCCGCATTTTTGGGATTGATCTTGACTGCGGATTCCATAGCATCAACAGCTTCCTTCTCTTTGCCGAGCATTGAAGAAACAACTCCTAAAGATATAAGGGCCTCCTCAAACTTCGGATTGATTTTAACAGCATTTTTATATGAATCAAGGGCTTCATTATACCTATGAAGGCTGTAATATGAATGACCGAGGCTGAAATGCGCCTCTGCATAGTCGGGTTTTAATTTTATGGCGTGTTTAAAGGCGTCAATTGCTTCCGAATATTCCGTCTGTCCGGCATTCTCAACCCCGATATCAAAAAATGTTTTGGCTGTAGGTTGCTGGGAGTAAAGATTAAAGGATAGAAGAGGGATTAAAGATACGGCAGAAAGAATTATTTTGTAAAGTGATCTTAAATTCATGAGGTTGATTTTATCAAGAACCGGATTGATTTGTAAATATAAAAATGGAATTATAAAAAATAATCAGACTTGAACATGCGGATTTAATTTGTATCAATAAATACATGCAGTTACATGAACGACGTACTTCGATTCTGTCAGCCGCCTATTTTAGACATGGCCTTCAGATGTCCGGCAGATGTTATATCTTCATTGAGCAGATGTCTCTGAGGCTTGACTTTCACTGCCTGACAGAGGAGCTTTTCAATTTCATCATCAGACGCCCCGTTTCTCATCGGAGTCTTAATATCAACTTTAATGTTTGAAAAAAGGCACGGCCTGATTTTCCCGTCAGCAGTAAGACGCAGTCTGTTACAAAAGCCGCAGAAATGATTGCTCAGAGGACTGATAAACCCGATAACTCCTACGGCCCCTTTTATCCTGTAATTTCTCGAAGGCCCCTTGCCCCTGAATTTGAGATGTTCCAGCTTGCCTAGAGCGGATATCCTTTTCTTAAGGTCTTCTGAACTTATGCATTTGTCCTTTTTCCAGATTCCATTACAGGTTGCAGGCATGAATTCAATAAATCTTATATGGTAGTTTTTATCAAAAGTAAGCGATGCAAAGGACAGTATCTCGTCATCATTTATTCCGTGTATAGGAACGACATTTATTTTTACCGGCGTAAGACCGACTCTTTCCGCCTCTTTTATAGATTCCCAGACCTTGTTAATATCGCCTCCTTTTGTTATCGCTTTGTACCTCCCGGCATCTAAAGTGTCAAGACTTATATTCACCCGGTCGAGACCTGCCTGTTTCAGCGCTTCAGCCATCTTTGAAAGCTTAATCCCGTTTGAAGTAATGCTTAAGTCGCGTATCCCTGTTTTTTTAATTGATGAAATAAGACTGATTATGTCTTTTCTCATAAGCGGTTCTCCGCCTGTGATGCGCACTTTTCTCAATCCATGGCTTCGGGCAATTCGCACGAATCTCAGTATTTCATCATCGGTCAGAACATCTTTCTCTTTAAAGAATTTCAGACCACCGGGAGGCATGCAATATATGCATCTGAGATTGCATTTATCCGTTATGGATATCCGCAGATAATCTATGCGGCGCTCGAATGAGTCTTTGAGAAGCTGAGATTTATTTGCTGATTTCATAATCTGTTTTATCGATTAAAATGAATTCTATTAAATCTCCCCTACCCCCTCTTTGCCAAAGAGGGGAACTCTCTCTCCCCCTTTGAAAAAGGGGGACTAAGGGGGATTTTCTAATAATGGTTTTCGTTAATCATTCTTTACTTCCCGAAAGGACAAACCGGATAACGGCATTCTTTGCATTTTAAACACAGCCCTCCGTGTCCCAGTTCCGCAAGCTCCTTTCTGCCGATCTTCTCTCCCGCGAGTATCCTCGGCAGGACCAGATCAAATACAGTGATGTCTGCGTACATGCCGCAGGCTGGGATCCCGAGAATTGGGACCAGTCCTGTAGGGGCGTTGCATGCAACGCCCCTACTTAAATATGCAACCAGAAACATCGAGCCGGGCAGGACCGGTGAACCATAATGCATTTCTTCTACTCCTAAATTCCTGATAGCAAATCTCGTAACATCGTCCGGGTCCACAGACATCCCGCCTGATGTTATGATGAGGTCAGCCCCGGCGTCAATCAGGTCCCTGATCCTGTCCTCGATGATTTTTACATCATCCGGGGCAAAGTGCACCCCCATTATCTCTCCGTCAAAGCCTTTAATTTTTTTCCTTATTACAGGCTCAAAGGCATCTTTGATTTTGCCGTGATACACTTCATTGCCTGTAATAACAATTCCTGCCCGGGGCTTCCTTATTGATTTTACGCTCAGAATGCCTTTAGCTCTTTCTGCAATATTGACCGCCTCCCCGATGATAGATTTACTGACAACCAGGGGAATCGCCCTTGTTCCGGCAACAAGCTGTCCCTTTTTTACAACAGAATTATTATGAATGGTTGCGCACATGACTTCACCGAGCATGTTGAAATCAAGAAGGGCGTCGCGGTTAACATTTAATAAGCCGTCTATCTCTGCCACAAGGTTTATCTTCCCTTCGTTCGGCTCCCCGGCCAATTTTACTCCTTTGCCGGCAAGGGCCGTTGCAATCGCATATGCTGCGTCGTTCTCATGCATCTCATCTTCCTTTATCTCAAGGATAAAAAGGTTTTCTTTTCCAAGTCTCTTAAGATGCTCGACATCCTCTTCGCGAATGATATGGCCTTTCTTAAAGGCCCTGCCTTTAAATTCTCCAGGTCTTATCTCCGTAATATCGTGGGGCAGAATCATCCCGACAGCTTTATCAACGGGCACGGTTTTTGTGCCGGAGCCGCTGCTGTCTTTATTATCTATTTGACAGGCGTCACACATAATTCCTCCTAATTATCTTTTGTTTTTCCTGTTCCCGAAAACTTCAAGGAACTTCTTATCGAGCATTTCATGTATACCGTCTTCGAGTTGTTCAAATTTACTTAAAAAGTCTTTAGCTTCATCGGTCAACACAGCCCCGCCGCCATGAACTCCTCCGGTCTGCCTTTCCACAAGCCTGCTCCCGATCCGTTCTTCCATGGACTGGATGTAACTCAATGCCTTTCTGTATGAAATATGGATGTCTTTCGCTGCCTTATTGATAGATCCCAATCTGTCAATAGACTTAAGAAGCGCTTCCCTGCCGCTTCCGAACACCGGCTTCCCCTCCACCTCAATCCATATCTTTGACCTTACTTCCATACTATCGTTATAACATAAATGTCATAACGCCGTCCAGAAAAAAATTAATCTGCATGAAAATTTATCAGGCTGCTTAATTACATTTATAAGTTAATTAATATAATTTAGTAGTAAATAAAGGCAGTTCGTGATAAATAAGAGTTAGAATATAACTCACGATAAAGCCAAATCCCTTGTATTTAAAGGGGCGGGGAGCAAGGTGTTACAAGTGAAAAAGTTAAATGGCCGGACCACCAAAGAATAAGCCTTCGGTTGGTTCGGTTTTTTTAGTTTCAAGTCAGCAAAAAAGATCTCTTTTAAAAATATTGCCATTGAATTAAGAAATTGCAAAGTCTGAAATATCAGGAGAAGCCTCTGAAAAACAAGTTTATATTCAGGAGTATCGGGACACGCCTCGCTTTCTGGTTTTTTATTATATCCATGTTCCCGCTGATTATGGTCAATATCGCGATTTACTTTCATATGGTGAATGCTATGAAGGTGTCGATATTCAACCGGCTTGAGGCCGTTCGGGAAATGAAAGTCGCTGAATTGAATCACTGGCTTGAAGAAAGGATCGTGGATATCCGCACCATCTCCGACGATAACGAAATGCGGGCGCTGGAGAAGATTCATAAAGGTGAGAATGAAGATAATCAGCGTAACGCGGTCATTGTTTCAGAGGCGCGGGGTTTTCTCAAGAAATACCTGGAGCATTATGATGATTTTTATGAAATCTTTATCGTCAGCCCGTACACCAAAAAGATCATTGTCTCAACCAGTAAAGAGCGTGAGGGACAAAGGCCTGCGCACGCCTTTCACTATGAAGGGGCCTTGAGGGGACTGGACCTGTTTATCGAAGATATCCATTATTCATCAACGCTGAATAAGGCTTGCATGGCTTTTTCCATCCCGATTTTCAGCCGGGTGAACGGCAGAAGCGTCATCGGCGTTCTTGTTGCAAGATTCAACCTTGAAGCTTCTCTCTTTAAGCAGTTGTCAAATCGCACGGGAATGGGGGAGACAGGCGAGACCTTCATTGTCAATAAAGACGTTATTGCCCTGAATGAGCTGCGCTGGATCGGGGATGCGCCGCTCAAGCTGAAGATCGAGGCGCAGGCCGCCGTAGAGGCGTCGCTTGGAAACACCGGGATAGTGGAGACGTCGGATTACAGAGGGGAAAAGGTATTGGCGGCCTATACATATATCCCCCGGACCCGATGGGGATTTGTGGCAAAGCAGGATTTAAAGGAAGTCTATGCACCTATCAACAGACTCAGAAAATGGATGATAGCTATTTTCATTACAACCGTATTCGGAGTGATGCTGGTAGCTTTTCGTGTTTCTAAATCAATTTCCAACCCGATCAAGGCATTGCATAAAGGAAGTGAAATAATAGGGGGAGGCAATTTAGATTACAAAGTCGGCACTGATGAAAGAGATGAAATCGGCCAATTATCCAGGATATTTGATCAGATGATAGAGAATTTAAAGACCGCCACCGCTTCCTGGGAAGACCTGAATCGGGAGATAACCGGGCGAAGGCACCTGGAAAAAATGCTCCTTGAAATCAGGGAGCATGAACAGCGGCGCATCGGGCATGACCTGCACGATAACCTGGGACAGCAGCTTACCGCTATCTCTTTTATGATGCAGGGGCTTGAAAACGTATTGAGAAAAAAAATGATACCTGAGGCTGAAGATGCCGCCAGGATTACGCACCTGATAGAGATGTCAAAGTCGCAGGTCAGGACCCTTTCAACAGGTCTCTCACCCATACTGGAAAAAGGCGAATACAGCCTGATGACAGCCATGGTGGAGCTTGCCTCCAATTCCGAAAGACTGTTCGCGATACCGTGTGATCTCAGATGCAACAATAAATTCGTAGTATTATA
>CAYMUX010000002.1:0-4730 GCA_964393845.1 uncultured Nitrospiraceae bacterium | reverse complement strand
CCGCGCTCCTGTGCGGATCGAAGAGCACATCCTTCGCATCGCCCAGGAGGCCATTACTAATGCCGCAAGACACTCCAGGGCCAGGCATATTGAAATCCGTCTCAGTAAGGAAAATAATGAAATCACAATGACAATAAAAGATGACGGAAGAGGTTTTACTGTGCCAAACCAGGTAAACAGTATGGGTCTGGAAATCATGAAATTTCGTGCAAGCATAATCAATGCATCACTTGACATACGGTCGGAGATAAATAAGGGCACCCTTGTAAAGTGTATTTTTTTTGATAAAAGAGAAAGTGAGATCAATATTACCTGAAAAGACAAAAGACCAGATAGTTCTTTATAGCACATATGAGCCAAAGGAGAGAAAAACATGAAGACTCTTAAGTCCGGGAATAAAATACAAAAGAAAAATGTTTTTATTGTCGATGACCATGCTATTTTACGCGAGGGGCTTTCACGTCTAATTAACAGTGAGGATGACCTCAAGGTGTGCGGAGAGTCGGATAATGCGTCAGACGCATTGCAGGCTATTACAAATTGTAAACCTGATGTTGTGTTAGTTGATATTACACTCGGAGACGGCAGCGGGATCAGGCTGATAGAAAATCTGATGTATTCACATCCCGGGATACCGACGCTGGTCCTTTCCATGCACGATGAATCTGCGTATGCCGAGCGTTGTCTTAAGGCAGGGGCGCGGGGCTATATTATGAAACAGGAGAAATCCGGGGAATTGCTGTCGGCAATAAGAAAAGTACTGGGTGGAGAAATATATGTCAGTGATAAATTAAATGTAAAGCTCTTACATAAATTTGTTAAAGACAAATTCGAGGATTTCGATTCTCCTACAAAGCCTCTCAGCAACCGTGAACTTGAAGTGTATCAACTCCTCGGTCAGGGATTGAAAAAACACGAGATAGCGGATAAGTTAAACCTCAGTGTCAAGACGGTTGAAACCTACATAGAGCATATCAAAATCAAACTGCAATTAAAGGGTACGCATGAGGTCCTCATGCACGCGGTAAAATACGCTAATCAATGAAAATGAATAATGCCGGTTTATGCGACGTTTAGGTGGGTTAGTAATTTTATACCTGAGCGTATACGGTCAGGCTTGACTATTGATATTTGAACATGTTCAAGCACTGTCGGACGGCTCTAACCTGAATTGAGTTATTAAGTTATATAATAATTGTCATGACGCCGAAAGATTATGAGACTAAAATCATCACGCTGATTAAAGAAAGAAATTTTAAAGAGGCGTATGATCTCGTCGGTGAGGCGCTCACAGATTATCCGGCCCATCCGTTTTTTCTCAAAAACGAAGTCTTTATACTTTTCAGGTTAAATAAGACTGTGCGCGCCAGGCAAAGGGCTGAAGAAAAATTGGAAGTTTTGAAAAACGACCCGTTCTTTCTGAAGACGTATCTTTCAATCCTTGAAAAGCAAAGCGCAAGAGAAGACATGGAGCAACTGATAGAAAAAATCATATTCCCTTCCGGCGTATGCAATGAAGAATTCTGCGTCTTTCTGTGCCGCTTTGCGGACAGGGTCTTCTCAAAACAAAAGGCTGAAGAGATACTTGATCGATGCGTGCTGCGCTTCCCGGAAAGCGGTATGTTAAAAAACTTCCGTGACAAGCTGGAGGGAGAAGGGGCTTTAGAAAAAAGTTATAAAAACTACAAGGAGAAATTCAAAGGCAGAAAGACCGGCGATGCCATCGCCGAGATTGAGAAAATAAAGACACTGCCGGGATATAACGAGGACTTTGACCTGCACGTCTATCTTGCAGAGCTTTACAAAAAGGCAGGTGAATACGGAAAGGCGATAGAGATTTACCGGCATATCCTTGCTTTCAAAGACAATGACTTCACCCGCAAGATGCTCGGATATGCCTACTACAAAATGGGTGACAACGATAATGCGCTGGTATATCTGAAAGACGCATTCTTCAAAGACCCGCGTGATCACTTCCTTTATTCAACGATATACAAGATCTTCGAGGCAAAGACTGATTACGCAGGCTTTGAAAAACTGATCAGCGAAGTCCTCGGCGCCAATCCGGGAGCCAAACATCTCTATGGAATATTGAGGAGGGCGAAAAGGTGGAGCAACCTTCAATAATAAAAGGAAAGGTATTTTAATGGAAAAAACAATCAAGAAGACCGCATCAAAGCCCAAACCCGTCAGGCCCAAAATCTCGAGGACTCACAAGCCGGACAACCTCGACGTCGGGGAGTGGCAACGGCTCCTGAGAAAACAATTCGGGGAGCTGCAAAACTTCAAGATTAAAAACACCGGCGGCCACCCGGTTTTTTCTGAATTTGCCGTCACAAACCCGGCCTCCGGCAGGACGTACAAAGTCGCTGTCAGAGGATTATTACCGGGAGAGAATTACTGCTCCTGTCCTGATTATCATATAAACAATCTCGGCACATGCAAGCATATTGAGTTCACTTTGTTCAGGTTGATGAAAACGAGGGGCGCAAAAAGGGCTTTTAAGGAAGGCTATACGCCGCTGTACTCAGAGATTTATCTGAACTACGGCATTAAGCGTCATATCAAATTTAAAGCCGGAAAAAGTATTCCGCCTGAGCTTGCGCCACTGGTCAAAGAATATTTTGGACCGGACGACGTTCTCAAGGAAACGCATATTCTCAATTTTCAAAAGTTCCTCGAAAAACTGCCGAAAAATACATCTCATGAAATACGCTGCTATGACGACGTCCTGTCGTTCATTGCCGAACATCAGGACATTGAACATAGGCAAAAGGTTGTGCAATCCCGTTTGAAGGGCGGCATTCACAGCCCCATGTTCGAGCATATCCTCAAGACGAAATTATATCCTTATCAGCGTGAAGGCGCCCTCTTTGCCGTCAATGCCGGAAGGTGTCTTATCGGCGACGACATGGGTCTTGGAAAGACCATCGAGGCGCTTGCGGCAGCCGAGCTTATGGCGAAGCTGTTTGATATACGGAAGGTACTGATCATTTCCCCGACTTCCCTCAAGTACCAGTGGAAAACCGAGATCGAGAAATTCAGCGGAAGACCCGTTGACGTAATCGAAGGGCTGAATCATCAAAGGAGTGTTCTATATGAAAACGATTCATTTTATAAACTGCTCAATTATGAGCTGGTGCACAGGGATATCGGCTCCATACAACAGTGGTCTCCGGATTTGATCATCCTCGACGAGGCGCAGAGGATCAAAAACTGGAAGACGCGCACTGCGCAATATGTAAAAAGACTCGAATCACCATTTGCAATCGTCCTTACCGGGACTCCCATCGAAAACAGGATCGAAGAGCTTCATTCCATAATGGAGTTTATAGACCGCTGGCATCTCGGCCCTCTGTACGGTTTTGTTCATAACCACAGGCTTGCTGATGAGAACGGCAAGGTGGTCGGGTATAAAAATCTTCAGAATGTAAGAGACTCTCTGAAGAGCGTCATGATACGCCGTAAAAAAGACGAAGTGCTGAAACAATTGCCGGGAAGGATAGATAAAAACTTTTTCGTCCCGATGACCAAGGAGCAGAGAGTCATACACAACGAAAACGATGACATAGTCGCCAGGATCGCTGCAAAGTGGAGACGCTATAAATTTCTGAGCGAGGCCGACCAGCGACGGCTCCAGATAGCCCTGAACTACATGCGCATGGCTGCGGACAATACGTACCTCGTGGACAAACAGACCGTACACGGCCCCAAGATTGAGGAGCTTGAAATCCTCCTGAGAGAGATTATTATCGAAGGCGGAGAAAAGGCGGTTATATTCAGCCAGTGGCTCAGGATGACCGAGCTTGTGGAGCGCATACTCAAACGGAACAATATCGGTTATGTGCATTTGAACGGCTCGGTGCCTTCAAGACAGAGAAGAGACTTGATGACAAAATTCAGGGAAGACGCCGGCTGCAAAGTCTTTCTTTCCACTGACGCAGGCGGGGTCGGGCTCAATCTCCAGAGCGGTTCGGTAGTGATAAATATGGACATACCCTGGAACCCTGCCGTTCTCGAACAGCGGATTGGCCGCGTGCACAGGCTGGGGCAGAATAGGACCGTGCGTGTAATTAATTTTATTACCTCGGCATCCATTGAAGAAAGGATCCTTGAGCTTCTGAAGTTTAAGAAATCGCTTTTTGCCGGGGCGCTCGATTCGGACGGCGAGGATATAGTAATGGTCGGCGAGTCGCAATTCAAGAGGTTTATGCAGTCGGTCGGGACGATTATGGAAGACCTTAAGAAACCCGATCCCGTGTATGAGGAACAGGTACGGAAAGAGGCTGAGCTTGACAAAAAGGCGGCTGAAGTCGTGGAAGCGATTCCTGAGGTCAGTGAAGAGAACACAGAGGACGCCCGTACTGAGGAGAACACCCTTGCTGCGCTCAACAGCCTTCTCGTAAGCGGGGCGCGGATATTGACGGATATAAGCAGGATGATTTCGCAGCCTGAACAGCCTGAAGGAAAACTTTCCGACACTTTAATCCATAAGGATGAAAAAACCGGCAAAGCTTATCTGAAAATACCGCTGCCTGAAAAAGACGCATTACAGAACATAATCTCGGCATTCGGGAAATTGATGGAAGGAGCCACTAGGGATTAGCTCTCTGAGTATCTGCTTAACTTTCAACTCGACATCTGTTTTCTATGGCACTACGGTACTGCGGCACTGTTTTTTCCTATTGCTCTTTCTCACTTTCTTTGCGTATGATATTTTAAATTTCAAA
>CAYMUX010000001.1:17051-100089 GCA_964393845.1 uncultured Nitrospiraceae bacterium | reverse complement strand
TTTGAACTTTTGACTTAAGCTCCTCGATTGTTTTCTGCTGGTCTTTTACAACACTGGTCAATACTGCGACTATATCCATCGGGCTTAACCCTTTACGATCTTTCATGGCTACCATATCAGGAACATCTTCTGCAATAAAGCCTACATATTTTTCTTCTTTGTCTACCTTGTAATTAAATTCAACCGGGTTTAGCCCATTCAAAGTTTCTATTGCTTTGTCGGCTGAGAGATCACTTATGTTTTCCTTGTAATCCCTGCTGGATGCATCAGTCCAGACACCGCCTGCCGTCACATGTGCGCCACTTGCCATTTCCAAGGGATGTATTGGGTTATCCGTCCCGATACCTACATTGCCGTTAAATACTACATCATCATCAAAATAAAAATAGTCTTCATCTTCCATAAAGCCCATAACGCCGTCATTGCTTTCTCCGTCAAATAAGAATTTTAAATCTGCTGTTTCGGGATATCGAGAATCACTGCCATGCTTCCATACCCAGTAGTAATCATTTGAGTTCATTGTGCCGGAATAATCTGCACAGTTTACTGAAACACCTGCATCAGTTACTCCCTCGCAGTATGCCCATGCACCATCTCTAAATGTGTCCCAGTAAATTTCAGTAATACCACCATCATCTCCTACAACAAGACTGTTAGAGTTAATGGCCGGTCTTCCACCGCCATAAATCCGCCATACAAGTGTTGGTTTACCGTCAAAATAGATGCCTTCATGTGAAGCTTTTTTCACTCTAATGCTGCCGTCAACATCCAGCCTCTCTTGCGGAGTGTTTGTCCCAATCCCGACATTGCCATCCACAATAAGGTCTCCATTTGCTGCGAAAAGATTTGATGCAATGAGTAAAACTCCTAACATTAAAATCAATACTGTCTTCTTCATTTCTATCCTCCTTTTTGAATGTTGTTTATTGTTTTATTTATTTTCATAACATTATTTCCTGATAACAAGATTCTTGATTCTATTTGTCCCTTTGCTTATAGTCGTCTGACCCTTAAGCTCGGTCTTTCCTGTAACAGCCGTATAACCGCAATCATAACCGCCTTCTATGGTGATTGACTTGTTGTTAATATCACTTGCGTTTAAGCTTTCAATGAAAAGAGCTGCCTGACTCTGGATTACATCCCCGCTTATTGAGTCATTATAAGCAGTCTGGAGGGATGAATAGTAGTTAACAGGATTGGTCCCTCTCATTATCCGTACAGGCGGGTTTGAACATGTGTCGAATGCTGCGGTTACAGGCGTATATGCATTTATGGTAATTGTACAATCACCTGTTCCGCTGCAACCGCCGCCGTTCCATCCGGTAAAATATGAACCTGCATCAGGTATCGCCGTCAGTGTTGCTATTGTGACGATAGAATATGTCTCTGTGCAGTCACTGCCGCAGTCTATCCCTGACGGGGAACTCGTTACCATGCCGCTGCCGGTTCCGGTTTTATTAATTGTTAATGTATAACCAGGCGGAGTTACTGTTATATAGTTTGTCCTTGTTAATGTGTTCGTGCTTCCGTCAGAGTCCGTTACTGTAAGTTTTACCGTGTATGTGCCCTGTCCCAAATAATTAGCCGATGGGTTCAACGTAGTTGAATCAACAGATCCGTTATTGTCAAAGTCCCAGGCATAGGTTAACGGCTGGTCGTAGCCTGTGGAACTGTTGGTGAAATTCACAGTAAGTGGCGCTGGGCCGTTTGTCGGAGTGGCTGTGAAGTTGGCCGGTCGGGGCCGTGTCATTAATTGTTGCTGTTGTCGTTGCCACACCTGTTGCGCCAAGATTATCGGTAACTCTGAGCTTGATTGTATATGTTCCCTGCTGAGCGTAAGTATGGTTCTGAGTCGGTGATGAAGAACTGTATTCGTATGTTCCGTCATTGTTTATGTCCCATTCGTATAAGTCCACGGTACCATCCGAATCTGTTGATCCGCTTCCATCTAGAGTGATCGCCTGCCCTTCGATAGCTGAGTAGGGACCGCCGGGGTTGGCAACCGGGGGATTATTAGAATCACACGCATCTCCTATGCCATCTCCATCCCAATCTGCTTGATCAGGATTAGGAGTATCTATGCAATTATCATCACAGTTTGTTATACTGCCGCCTGTGCATGGATGATCACCAATTATGCCGCTCCCGTCTCCATCGTCATGAATACCATCACTATCAGCGTCACCAGTTATATAGTTAGGGCCAATATATGAAGTACTAACTACCACATCGTCAATATAGAAATATTTTGCAGATGTCCAGCCACTATTCCAGTCAGTCATATTATCCATGACGGTAAGAAAATTCATACCACCTTGATATGCTTGTGTATTAAAGTAAGTTACGCCTGATGTCCCACCTGAACCTTGCATACCACCATAAGGTGTTTTATTGTTTGGAAGTTTCTGTTTGTTGCCATCAAGCCAAACTTCAAATACTCCATTTCCCGGTGAACTTTCTGTAGATAATTTAAAATGCCACTCAATAGTATGCCAAGTTTGTGCAGGAGTACAGGTTGTACCATTACAACCAGTAAAATAGCCGGGGTAAGTGCCACCTGATTTCTGAATTTTCAATGGATATGTACTACCGTTATCCCAAGTAAAAGAACCTAAACATCCATCATTTAATGTATTAGGGTCATAATCATCATACCAACCTTTATATCCGATGGGATTAGAAGAATGATTATCTATATTGTCAGACCATTGACTTGCTATACAGGCATTTTTACTTCCTCCAGGATGACCAATAAAATTCGCAATTACATATCTTGAATCTTCCTTAGTGGCGCATCCACTATGAGCAACATCCGATTCACACCATTCACCCGTAGCAACATTATTAGGAGTTCTATACTGCCATAATCTAATCCATTTCCAAAAACTCATGTTCTCGCCATTACTACCTGATTTCCATGTATCGTCAAACTTAAACCTGTACCGAGCATATATTTCACTATATCCTCGATTCTGTGTTCCTGTAAGATGCTTAAAAAGATTTACGGCAAGTGCGGAAGGATTTAACCCCCATCCATATCTTGCAACAGGAGAACCATCATGCCCCATACCTGCTATAATATCTAATGATTGTCCTGAATTGCATCTATACCCATCCCATCCCGGTCTTGTTGCTGAAATAGTACCTCCTGATGCAGTAGGAATGGTATTATTAGTTGTTCCAGTATAAGTGCTTACAACAATGCCATCTGTACAAGTTAATGGTTTTGGGTATGATGGTAGCCCACTGAAATCATCTTCAAAGATTATACCGGCATATGAATTTTCTTGAGAGTAAATGATAACCGAGCCAAAAAGCAGAACTATAAAACAAATAAATGTTTTTAGATTCTTCATAAGAGCCCTCCTGATCCCCGTTTAAATTGTTATCTTGATCCTGATGATAATTATATTCGCCGCTGAATGATAATGCAAGATAATTTTTTGGGAGGATGGGGAGAAGCAAATAATTGCTTTAATCCGCAAAAGGCTCTTTGCCTAAGAATTTAATTTTAATTCCATCTATAACGTTTGTCTTGAATAAAAACTTTGCCCTCATAAATAATTCATGCGAATTAAATACTGCTTTAGTCAGTCCGCCAATATCTGATTCTTCATAACTGGTTTCATAACCAAATCTCTCTAATGTATTTGCAGCGACACTTTCAAACAATTTTATCTGGCGGGTATTCATCTTACTTTTCCATTTACCATAATTGCCTTTTCTTATCCTGCCAATCAGATCCCTCATTTTACTTTCATTGTATTCTTCATCTAAAAACTTATAAATATCAGGGACTATTCGTGCAGCATTATCGAGCAGATCTTCATATCTGATAAAATAAAGCCGATTCCTCTGCTTCATCCCTTCAATAATTTCGTTGGGAGCATTATATTTTCTCCAAACCTCTGCGCAGGTAAAAATGTTATTGGGTCCCCAGGGTTTTTCCAGGAGCGAAAGCGCCACATCCCGTCCATCTCGTACTATATAAATATATTTGGAATCAGGGAATAGTTTGAACAATATGCCAATGTCCCTGAGATAGTGCGGTGTCTTGTCCCCCCATGCCTCAAATCCTTTCTTCCTGGCCATTTTCATGCATAGCTGATCAACAATGTGGTTATAGCTGAAATTATTATTAAGTTCATCATAGAACTCGTCTACATTAATACTAAGATTCCATTGCATAACTGGCCTTTCCGCAAGAATATCTTTCATCAGAACAGAAAAATTCTTTTTAACACTAATGTCACCATAGCTTTCCAGTTTCTTGAAATATTTAGTAATGAAATGCGTCTCAACCGGCCGTCCATTACCGGTATTATTTAATAAACTTGCAAGCAACGTAGTGCCTGACCTGGGACACCCCAAAATAAATATTGACTTCATCATTAGTTGCTAATTCTCCATTTATAATATTGCATCGATAATATTAGCCTAAATGTCAACGAATTTGTCTAATAAATTACAACACAAACTGTGCGATGTTTTGGGGATTATTAAAAGAAACTTTATAGTTAGAGATAACCTTAGTTTTTAACCTAAGGTTATCTCTGGCTAATATTGAAAGCTCCAGACTCAGGGATGTTCTAATAGAGCTTATAACAATTACTGCAAATTACTAATTCAACGTTGGCGGAGCTGGTGGCATTGTGTCAGGAGGAGAGCCACCACCAATAATGTAGTTAGGACCGATATACAACGTGCTAATAACTAAATCATCAATTGCATACCATTGTTCAGCCGCCTGAGATTGAGGAACCCAGGCATTGAAGCTATTACCCCCAATCTGAAGATAATTCCATAAATTTCTCGGACTTACTTGAGAACTAGGGTCAGACCAAGTTAAATCAGTTACGGAAACAATTAAAACTCCATCTAGCCAAGCTTCAAACTTACCATCAGCAATACCAACTGCGGAGTTTGCTTTTACATGGAATTCCCAGGAATGCCAGTTCCCATCTCCAATCATTCCAGAATCCCCAAAATCCTTACCTGTACCACCATAATTACCATTACCAAAATAAGTTGTTGTGTTTCTTGGATGATAATTTATTGGGGTATCAGGATAATACTGAATTTCATAACGATATGCACTCAAAAAAGAAATATCAGATGCACCATAATTATATTTAGCAAGATCAGCTACAGCAATAGGTTGATGATTTCCTCCAGTAAAATATTTAAATGGGTCACCTCCTTTATAATGCGAAATATGAATAAATTTCTGCATAGGCGATTGGCTGGTGCTCCATTGCCATCCTGGCTGAAATTTAATAAAAAAACGCGTGTATAAATCCGTATAACCGGGACTGAGATTTATATTCAGCAACCCATCTGAACCCCATCCTGAACCTCCTCCAGCACATGGACTACAGGATTCAGACCAATAAGTCAATCCCTTCCCTGAAGCACCTCTATGATTTGTCGAGTCAATAGTCATAGTATTATGACCTGCACTTGTGAAAGATGTCATCTGTATAAAATATCCATCGTATCCTGTAGGATCAGTTGAACAGTTTCCCCAACAACTGACATTCGAGCCTACCAACTGAGTTGGAGACCAATCAGTATGGCTATCAAAATTATCTTCAAATAACACAGTTCCATAACTAACTTGAGAGAATATAAATACTGCAATAAAAAAACAACTGAATAAAAATCTTTTTTTTCTGTCCATATTTTCTTCTCCCACTAACATATTTTTTTGAGTTTTTGTATACATTATATTTAATTTAATATAAGTAAGAATATTAACAAGTGAGTCAAATCACCAACTTTAAAATTAGTATCTCTTAGACTTCCATAAAAAAAATAATCCTCTCACAATCGCTATGCCCCTTCCCAATAAATAAGAAATGGAAACAGCTATACATTGAATAAGAAGTACAGGATTAAGAAAGGCTTTAGGCGATCGCAATACGACCATCAATAAAGGACAACTCAGCATCAATAAAAAGAAAATAATACTGTTTTTATAGTCAAATAAAATAGTGGAAAGAACCCCTAAAATAATACATATCAGAAAGATACCTGGAACTAATACACTAAGCGATTCATGTAATTTATATCCACAATTCTTCCAGTTCTTCAAATTATCCTGTCCTCTCCATAATTCTCTACCATAAAGTTCTTTAAGGGTTTTTGATTCCCTTAAATGCATTGTAAGTATTCTTCTGTCCATAATAATATCTCCTAACTGGGATAGACGCTCACATAAATTATAATCTTCACAAGTTATAAAGTCTTCATTAAATCCACCCACTTCATCAAAGTATATCTTCTTTATCAGCATATTCGATGTTCCAATCCATCTAACTTTTGCAGCTTTTTTCGATATATTAGAGCTTTTTCTATTATTTAAATAAAAAACAGTTCTTTCTACCCAAGTGGCATTATTAAAATTAATACTCGCCTTTGTACCAACTGCTACAACCTTTTGGTTTTGAAAATGCTCTTTTGTATATTCAAACCATTTCTCCTCAATAATACAATCAGCATCGATAAATGCAACAAACTCTCCTTCAGCTATGGAAGCTCCAATATTTCTTGACGACGCAGCACCTCGTTTTTCATTTTGTACAACTCTGCAACCGTAAATTTCAGCAATTTTAGAAGTATTATCGTCTGATTCATTATCAACAACGATTATTTCAAATTTGTATTTACTCACGGCTTTTATAATATTTTCAATACACAGCTTCAAGAATTCTTCTTCATTCTTTGCTGGAATCACTATTGATATATCGATTTTATTATCGTGCTTCTTATCTTTCATGTAGTACTGTTTTCAGTTAGACAATCCTCCGCTCTCTGTTCGTTCTTAATGCCCCTTATAACTCTTGCAGGGTTTCCAGCAGCCAGAGAGTGAGAGGGAATATCGCTTTTGACGACACTATTTGCACCTATAACAGATCCATATCCTATGGTAACGCCTTTTGTTATGACACAATTTAGGCCAATCCATACAAAATCCTCAATAATTATAGGTTTTGAAATTCCAGATGAATTAAATCTCTTATCTGGCTTATCAAGGCACAAGTCATGACCATCGCTATCAATTATGGATGTGTTTGCTGCGATCAAACAATTCTTGCCAATAAATATATTTTGTGTCGCATGGATACACGCGCCATTAATTCGCGAATTATCACCAATATTGATAACAGCACCTGGCTGATCAACTAATAATTTTACCGGGGAGCACAAATTGGCGAAATATTGTCTATTTGAGGAATATAATGTCACGTTATTCCCAATTATTATTCTGCCTCCATTAATTGTTTGAATAAGAGGCATTCCCTTTAAAATTAAATCCTGTCCAATCTTTACTGTTCTTTTCATTCGTAAATATATCTTATAAAATAAGGAAATAAATCTAAGAATAAAGAGACCTGGATCTTCTCTTAATGCATTCAGTACCTTTATAATAAAAACAGCTTTTTTGCTCACAAGACTATAATTTATCAAAATTTTAGCTTTACTTTAGAAATAACCCATTTGAACTTGCCATTTTTTGTTCTTGGTATTGAATCAACATACTCGATAGTAAATTTAATATCATCACCTAATCTATCTTTAAAAGCACTAATCAATTTTTCTTCATCTTTCTTCGTATAACTCTCTTTTTTTACTATCTTAATAACTAACTGATCTAGCCTTTCTTGAATTATTTGTGATTCCTCTATATTATGCATAGGTTTGAATGGATGCGTCAGGACAGAGGAGGAAATTAATCGTCCATCTGGGGTACTGATTATATCCTCATCTTTAGTAGTTATGCCATCTGTTAATGGGAAGATCCTTCCACAAGAACACCCTTTACTCTTTACAGTAGTAGTATCACTTGTCCTGTATCTTATCAAGGGCATCCCAAAATTCCACAATCCGGTAGCTACTATCCTGCCAATTCTCCCCTCAGGAACGAGTTCGCCATTCCCATCTAAAATTTCTGTTATTCCATAATCAAGATTCAAATGCTGTCCTTCATGAAATTCACATTCACTTGCATAAACCACTCTTTCTGCCATACCATAAAAATCAAATACTTTGCATTGAAAAGCTGCCTCTATAGACTCTCTTTGCAATGGGAACAGGGTTTCTGATGATGTTAAAACTGCCTTCAATGGAATAACAGTTTTATTTGACAATAAATACTTAGCAAGGATAAATACAGTAGATGGATATCCTTCAATTGCAATCGGCTTAAAAGAAGTTATTTTGTCAATATAATATGGGATATTTCCCTTTTTGAGATGGAATGAAGACAAAAATAGTTGATTATTCAAGTAGTTTGTTTTCCAAAATGGTGGTCTTTTTCTTGCAATTGGAACAATGGTTCTTCCCTGTAACGATGCGTATCTGTTACCAAATTTTATACCAGCCCAAATCTTCTGCCTCCAATCAGCTACATGATGGACTTTTTCAACCATGTGGTCCCAATATAACTCCAATGGTGATCCAGTTGTACCGCTTGTGTGCCCCAATATAAGTTTTTTTTTCGGATAATTTATAGCTCTTAGTTTTTTGAAATTATTCTTAATATCATTCCTTGAAAGAACAGGTAATTTATATAAATCACTTTGTCCTCTGATATCCGAAGGAAGTAATTTCAACGCTCTCATTCGTTCCGTATAATATGGTACATTATCGTATGCATGTTTGATGAGGTCCCTTAACTTTTCATCCTGATACTCTCCAATCTCATGTTTGCTTAACGTCTCATTATCTTTAAATTCATCCATCAATTTCCAAAATTGTTTATTGTATCGTCTATTATATAAATTAAAAGAATATAAATTTAATAATAACGTCTGCAGCCACGCAGGTGAGTTTTGGTACAATAAATTTTTATTCATCAATATTATGCAAATCTGAACAACGCATTTTTATGTTGTCTACTGCCCAGTTTCAATGTGTCTTTTTATCCACGCTTCCACCATTTATTTTTTAAGAGCAGCCATAATCAGTTTCATAAATCTCCCAGCATATGTTTTAACAACCTGCCAATAAACAGCACACCCTGTCGTATTTTTAGTTGAGCACTCGTAATCCAGTTCCTGCAACATTTTATGGGCGTACTTATTAAACACTGCAACATCATAGGGATTCATCTCACGTTTCCAGGAGTAAGCTCTTGATGTATTGGGAGATGCATTAACATTGTAATGCTGCCATTTCCTGTCGTTAGGGATGGATTTACCGGACCTCTTATGATAGTTCAACATATCTGCTGAATATTCTTCATCTAAAAAAGCACATAAACGTTTAAGCTCTTTCTCGGGATTTTCTACCAGTTTTTCATAGAATACTTCGATATAACGTTTCTCCCCTAAAACCGCTCCCATTCTATGAGCTACCCAGACATGATTATTCCACCATTCAGCGGCTTCTATCACGTCACTCGGTCCCCAAGGCATTTTTATTACCGAGCCAGCCACATCCCGCCCATCCCTGATAATATGAATAAACTGGGCATCAGGGAAGACTTTGCTCAGGATATCAAGACGATCAAGATAATCAGACTTGTCACCCCATCGCTCTTTCCCTTGACTAAAGGCATATTCTCTATAAATAGCATCAATGATGCCTCTCAAAGACCGTTCTTTAACATTATCCAATACCCGTTCCGCATCGAATATGTAGTCCCACATTTTAATGATCGGCTCATTTAAAATGTTTTTTATAAGCAGACGGGCGTTATCATCATTGTCCAGATTTCCATATTCTTCTAATCTATTACAATAATCAATTATAAAGTGGCTCTCATAAGGGATTGCTATGCGGGGATGGTTATGAAGCATCAGCCTCAGCAAGGTCGTACCGGAACGGCCTATACCTATTACACAAAATGGGGTTGACTTCATTCTTTTCCTCCCAAACAAACCGGAATGTTAATTCTCAGATCATTCGCACTATTGCTGAAACTGATTTTATACACAATCAATTGATGCAGGATTGTAATAACTCGTCGAGGCCGATAACAAATACTTTTTTATGTCCCATCATTCTTCTCCATATTGCGGTAACCTGAAAATGCGCTTCCCTTTCCGGTTAGCAGCTTTTCATAAAGCTCAGTGTATTCACCAGACATCCTCTCCGCTGAATAATTTGTCTTTACATGCTCATAAGCGTTCAAGGTTATTTTATCGGTTTTTACCGGATCTTTCAAAAGCTCAATGATTGCACCGGCCAATTGATCGGGTGAATCAGTCGGAACCAGAAGACCTGTTTCACCCTGACTCACAAGGTCCCTCACCCCGGGGATATCAGACGCTACTACCGGAATTTTAGCTGTCATTGCCTCCATAACCACTCTTGGAATGCCTTCAAGGTGCGATGGCAATGCAAAGACATCGAAGCATTTAAGCAGCTCAAGCCTGTCCGTCCGGAACCCGAGAAAGTCCACGTGTCCGGAAAGGACTTCATTCTCAGCTAATTTTTCCAGTTCACCTTTGGTTGGACCGGTGCCAATCAGCAGCAGTTTGGCATTGATCTCTTCTATCACTATCTTAATTGCTTTTATAAGATTCTGCAGTCCTTTCCTCTCTATCAATTGTCCGATATATCCCACAATCTTAAGGCCGTTTTGCCTTTTTTCAGAGGTTAGTTTAGCATCAGGGACAACGGCTTCGACCTCAAGTATGTCCACACCGTTATTGATCACCTTGACCTTTTCATGACTGAAACCTTTTTCCATATACTCTTTTTTTAATCCTTCTGAAACAGGGACAATCAGGTCTACCCGTTTAAGAAACCAGTCCCCGATCTTAACATATACATTCAACTTGGGATTATTGGGCAGCTCGGAACCGTGTGGAGTGCTGATGACCGGAATTCCAGCGATTTTTGCTGCCATACAACCGATTATATCCGATTTATATCCGTGGGTATGTATTATATCAATGCGATGTTTCCTGATAAGCGATACTGTGCTTAATATAGTTCCCGGGTCATACGGGCCTCTCGCATGGATCAGGTCGGTCTCAAATCCCATTTCCGATGCTTTGTCGATCAGGTCTATTTGCGCGTTCGGTGCGTCTTTGATCGTAACGATTAAATTTTCAACCTGACTGGCATCACAGTATCTCACTAACGCCAGGATCCACCTCTCGGCGCCAAAGAGTCCGTTGCTGCTGCCAAACTGCAATACCCTGATCTTTCTCACAGAGATTCCGCATCATCAGATGCATTCTGAAAATATGTATGCATAACACCATAATGCATAAGCACAGCCAATGGACGCACAAATGCTATGGATTCATCATTAAAAGACATTACATCCTCGATAGCTTTATTAAAAAAGTATTCAGCCTTTGCCCTGAATTCATTTCTTGTATTGTTATCAGCATATTTATACGCATAGTCAAATACAGCGCTTTTCCGAACATCATGTGCAGGCCATGTCGAACTTGGGATTTCAACGGCATGAAACATCTGCTTATACGGCACTTCATTTTTCAGCATCCATTCTGCATGGTAAAGCAGGCTGTTCTTTGCGTAATCATACATTTTATCCCTCTCTTCCATGTTATCCTTAACGTCAAGATATTTACCGACTGACTGGAGAAAGATTAAATAAAACCATCTGAGCTCAATCTGCTGCTGATTCAATCTGTGAATGTCGTCTGCGGGACTTATGAACTGTCTTATTATGGTTTCGCTCCTCGAAAGATATCTCCTGTCATCTGTAAGTTCATAAGCATCCAGTAGAGTATTAATAGCGTTTGCTTCTCCACGCCCAGGCGCATTGGAAAATTCATTCAGGAGGTCCGATATTATCTTTTTTACTTTCCTGGCAATCCCCATTGGACTCATCTCCGGTATTTTTCTATTCATACTCCATTCAGCGAGCTCAATTACCGCATCTCTTGAAATAACATCTCCGGTAAGTAAGTAATGATTCTTTAAACCGGTTGTATAACAATTTTCCGTTGAAGGCCCGCCGCCATAGAATTTCATTCCGTTGACACCAACGTTCTTTTTTGAAAAAGCACGGTGAGTGGACGTTTGTGCATGCATGAAGTGATCAGTATGCCAGAAATGGCCACCGTTATATGCGGGCCTATCGTCCCTGGTGTGATATATATCCGTATCTGCTACATGCCGGGCAAGATCTCTCAGCAATTCAAACCACCTTACATCTCCTGACCTGCAGAACTGCAGTACACATGCATTAATGATATCATACTGGTTGTTATAATGAGAAACAAAGGGAAATAACTTCCCCTTGTAAAATACGACCTCATGACTTGCATACACGTCTCCGAAATTACGCCATCCGTACTCATCAATCTTTTCTCTGAGTTCAAAGAAAGAATCAGGTCCTTTAATCGCCTTATCAACAAGCGTCTGGTATACAATATTTTTATCTTCGCTTTGCGGCGACACGTACCCCAAAGCCATACTTCTCGCATACCATTCAGGGCTGTTTTTTACGATTAGAGGCCTCTCTGTCCAATCCAGATTTATCACGTTATCTGCTTCTGATTCAAACTGGACATAGACAGTATGAGTTTTTTGTTCCCCGCCCTGCAGTTCAAACAGATCATCATACTGCTCAGGAAAAAGTTTTAGTTTTAATGTATTATTGTCAGCCTCAATCGATTTGGGGAAATTCTGCCAGAAGCTTGGGATAACTGCTGTGATTGATTTGCCGCTAGACAAAATAGTTAATGAAGGAGTCGCCCTATGACCTTCCTCCAATAAATCATCAGTAGTAACCTTATATCCTCTGAAACTGTTTGTTACCTTCCCGTATCTGTTTACATGATTGGGGCTGTCCCAGTTCTCACCCCCGCTTGAATCCTGATAAATTTTCAAACTACTTGAGGTTGTTGAGTTAAAAGGATTAGTGAGTTGAGTTTTCCACATAATATTTGTTTTGGAAGTTGATTTTAATGAAAATATTATCGATAAATCTTTAAAGAAAATAGAACCGGGATCTCCAAGGTCCCATAAGCCTCCGGGATGTCTTGCGGCTTTTGGGTTTCTGATAGTAAATTCTATCTTTACTATGCTTCTCCCCGTGTAAAAATGTAGTCGCGTAAAAAAATCACAGAAAATTTTATGTTCTGTTGATTTAAAATGCCCCTCTGCCCTGATGGTGCTTCTCAATTCTCCCATGGTTTCAACATCCATTTTATTTATCACCGGATAAAAATCTTTATTATTACTATCTCGCAATGTCACAAAACTGCTTCGAGCATCAATAAGCTCATCTACTTTTATTTGAACACTCCTGAAAGGATTAAAGGTTTTTTTGTCCAGGACAAATAAAGCCTTCCCGGTATCAATGGTTAAAAAATCACTGTTATCTGCTATTCTCATAATGTCATTATCCGGGGAGTGCCCTGTCAATGAGTTATCGATTGTCAAATAATAATGTGATACTGAATTTGGAGGACAATCAGCTTTGAAATCCATTAACAACCACTTTACGCTTTTATCAGGCCAAACCGCTAAGGTTTGTGTTTGCAAGGGAATGGAATTTTCATCTTTATCAATAAGGATTATATTTTTTTTATCATCTGCCACTCCCTGAGGAAATGGAATGCCAATAGTAACTGGTTCCCCGCTTCGCTCAATTCCCAATGTCTCTTCGACAATTATTTTTACTCTTTCAGTGCGGTGCATATCGATTTGAATACTTACCCAGAAAATATATTATTTCAAAACCCTGTCTGCCCAAATCTCCAACACATAAATATTCCAAAGATGCTGGCCCCAGTTTACTGTACCATGCTGGTGCTCACTCCACATCTTTTCAACAAAGTCATAATTAAAGAATTCCCTTGAAAATGCATTAGATCGAAATATGCGCTCATTAGCTTTGACCTTCAGTTGATTACGAAACCATAAGTCTAATGGTACATCAAATCCTTTTTTTGCTCTTGAAATGACTTTATCAGGCAGCCTTGCAGACATAATTTTCTTCAGGATATATTTCCCCTCCTTGCCTTTCAGTTTCAGCCCTGAAGGAATACCGGCTGCATATTCAACAAGTTTATGATCAAGGAGCGGGCTGCGCACCTCAAGCGATTGGGCCATGCTCATCCTGTCAACTTTAACAAGCATGCGGTCAGGCAGATAAGTCTTGAAGTCAACGTATAATACCTTTGAGAGTTCATCAATATCGCCTGTTTTCATGTAGTATTTGTCCATTACCGAGAAAGGATGATAACCGTTTAACGATGAAGCCGTGTCACCGCTTAAAATGCCGGATATGTCTTCATCGTTAAAAACAGAGAGCGTATTAAAGTGGCTCATTTGTTGAGAAGAACTTATGTTCTTCAAAAATGTCTTCGCCCTTAAAACCTGAGGAATCCATGCAGCCTGGGGGTAAATGCCTGATATCGGACGGATCACGGAGCGGCGGATTATTTCAGGGATAAACTTTCTTACACGATTTTCAAGGACATCATAATAATATCTCCTGTATCCGGCAAATATTTCATCTCCACCATCGCCGCTTAATGCAACTTTCACATGTTTTCTTGCCGCCCTGGAGAGGTTGAAGGTCGGTATGGCAGAGGCATCTGCAAAAGGCTCATCGAGGTGCCATATAATATCATCGATCTGATCAACCGCATCAGACTCGACCATTTCTTCATAATGCTCAGTTGAAAAATGATCTGCAACAGACCTCGCGTATTCCGACTCATCAAACTGCTTCTCCCTGAAACGTATCGAGGTAGTAACAGGCGGCTCTTTTTTTAATTCACTCATCAGACAGACAATGGTACTGGAATCTAACCCGCCACTCAAAAACGCCCCAAGCGGCACATCACTTATTAAGCGACAGTTGACGGATTCTCTCAGGAGATTAGTGAGCTCATTAATATATTGGTTTTCATCAGTACCTGAACCATTCCTGAAAGAAAGATCCCAGTATTCTTTTATTGATGCCCCATTTGATGTACAGTTTAAGATATTGCCAGGGCATAATTTATATATATTCCTGAAAATGGTTTTTGGGGCAATGATACACAGATAAACAAGGTAATCAATCAAGGCCTCAGTTAAAATTTCTCTTGGGATTGTCTTGTCAATCAACAGCGATTTCAACTCGGATGCAAAAATTATCCTGCTGCCATCGTTATAATAATAAAGGGGCTTTTTTCCGACCCTGTCTCTCGCAAGAAGCAATCTTCCTTTCTTAGCATCCCACAGCGCAAAGGCGAACATTCCCCTCAGTCTTTCAACACACCTGTCACCCATTTCTTCATAGAGATGAACTATTGCCTCTGTATCGGTATTTGTATAGAAGACATGCCCCTTGCTTACCAGTTCTTTTCTAAGCTCCGGGAAATTATAAATCTCACCGTTAAATACAATGCTGATGTCCTTTTTCTCGTTGTAAATAGGCTGGCTGCCTCCTTCGAGATCAATTATGCTCAACCGTCTATGCCCCATACCTACGCAGCCATTTACGTAGTAACCTTCTCCATCAGGCCCCCGGTGTTTCAGGGCAGATGTCATGTCCTTCAGAAGCAGCTCATTCACAGGCCTGCTATCTCTGTAATTATATATGCCGGTAATCCCGCACATCAGTTCTGTGCCCTCTTTCTAATGACCTTTGCAGGGTTGCCGGCCGCTATTGAAAAATCCTCTATCGCCTTAACAACCACACTTCCCGCGCCGATCACGCATTTTTTGCCAACGTTATCCATAATGATTGCGCCGTTTCCTATCCATGTGTCAGCGCCTATCGTGACCTTTTCATAAGTGCCGCCCTGCTCCTGTATCGGGACATCTATTTCATTGAAATTATGCTGCCGCTTGCCGCTGAGTATATGGACACCGCTTCCAAGCGTAACATGATCTTCAAGCTTTACCGTACCTAAATTGCAATTCGGCCCTATATATACACCCTTCCCGATTTCAGAATCCACACGTGAGATCATAGTTCCAAAACATATTGCGCATTCACTATCACAATGCTTAAGTGATAGTCGGTAAAACTCCTTTCTCATATAGTTCCCAAACTTGCCGGGCATAAGACTCAGAAACTGTGAAAAGCTGTGAAAGACCCCATTCTTATCAGAAAATAATGTGAAAACGAGATACAGCATATATAAGGGGAATATTATTATTCTTATCATGAAGCTAATTGTCTGCTTGATTATTTTCTTAAGAAAGCCCTGCATATTTTCTATATAATTTTTCGTACTGGTCCATCATATTTTCAAAGGAGAACAAAGTCCTCGCCCTTTCTTTAGCAGCGGCTCCAAGACGCCTAGCCATGTCTCTGTCCTGGTAAAGCTCCAATATCTTTCCGGCCATGGCTTCATCATCATCGCTATTTACTAAAAAGCCCGTCACTCCGTCCTTCAATATTTCCGGATTACCCCCCACATTAGTGACAACAGCCGGTAAACCTGCATTCATTGCCTCTAACAGTGTAACCGAAGTCCCCTCACTTAATGAACTTAACAGGAACAGGTCTGAGGCCGGGAATAATTCTACAATATCATCCCTCTGTCCTAAAAGTCGGACAGCTCCGTTAAGGCCGTTCCTTTTTATATCCCCAGACAGGCTTTCATATTCAGGCCCATCTCCCGCAATAATCAACTTGCAATCAGGTTTGACACTCGAAAGTCTTTTCATCACTCTGATAAGCATCTTATGGTTTTTGATCGGATCGAGTCTGGCTGCCGTGACCAGAATAAAGTCGTCAGGGGTCATATTTAATTCCTGCCGCTTCATCGAGCGACCCGCATTTCCGCTTATGAACCTTACCCCGTTATAGATAACCTTGATCCTCTCACGGGGGAAATTATCATACCGGACCATTGCCTCCTTTGTGGCCTCTGAAATAGAAATCATTTCAGAGGCAAATTTTGACAGAAACGGATCAAACAAAACCCTTTTCAGCCGCCGACTGTCAGGATAAAACCGGCCGTGTTCGGTAAAAATTACAGATGGCCTTTTCGAAAAATTCTTCGCCAGTGCAGCATAAAAAAAGGAAGAGTACTGATGCGCATGGATAATATCTATCTCGTTTTCCATGATCAGCTTTCTTAGCGCCATTATTAATCTCTTGTCTACCCCGCCGGGTCTCCTGCCGAGCAACACGACTTTGAATCCTTCCTCTCCAAGCTTCTCTCCCAATGAACCGACGTAATCAAGACAACACAGGCTCACCTTGAATAATTCATGATTTGTATGCCTTGCAAATTCCACAACGAGTTTCTCAGCTCCGCCGACATCCAGTGAGTGGATGAGATGGAGTATATGAGTTCCTCTCACAGCCGGACCGGTACCACTGAAGCAGTATCAACTTCAGCAGCCTGCAATTTCCGGAAGTATATATTTCCGTATACTGCTATAAAGGCAGAGCACCAGTAAAGCGTCTCCGAATAGAGCCTGTTGACAAAGATCGCTGCCACCAAATGCGCTATAAACGCGGCTTCAACTGCACTGGCCATAAAACACGGCTCCAACATGTTTTTCCGTATCAATGACCTCTTCAGCTTCCAACTATATCTGAAGTTGGATATTAAAAAAATAATAAATACGGCAAAGCCGTGATAACCGAATGATGCCATAGCTTCAAAAAATGTCGAATGTACGGCCCTCGTCTTTGTTATGGGGCTGAGCACTTCCCGGGGCAAATACAAGGGACTCAGTTTTTCGTATCCCATGGCCCCGACGCCAAGTGGATAGTCTTTCAGGATGGTAAAGGTCTTAAACCAGTAATCTACCCTCTCCCTTCCCGTGTAAACTTCGGTATCTTCTTCTTCGGCTATTGTAGACATCCGGTCCCAGAAAATCGGATCGGCAAGATAAAAAAATAACAGTGCGCCTGCCAAAATTCCTGCCGCGATCTGCATTTTTCTGAATTTAGGAAAAGAGGGGATTTTATAAACAGAAAATAAATAGTACGCCAGGGATGCAATGATTGCGATAAAAGAGCCACGGCTGTTTATCAGGATCAATCCGTTTAAAACAATTGCGGCTCCCGCCAGGGAAAGGACCTTTTGCCATTTTTTCCCGATAATTATGTAATGCAAAAATAATGGGATCGCAACAACAAGGATGGCCCCAACCACATTGGCCTCACTGGCATCGGCAGTCCCCATCTTCTCTATACGGCCATCAGAGGTCCTGCCGACCTGATACATGATCCACCCCAGATAGATTTGACCGAGCAGAAAAACCCCTATTAATTTCTCGAATTTCTGGCTTGTGTCAATCATTTTAAGAATCAGTATGTAAAGGACGATATATTTCAGGAAGATGGTCGTAAAGAATTGCTGCTGGTAGTTGTCGACGGCCACCGGCCATGTCAGTACAATAATGGTCCCAAACAATATCAACCATTTGCATTGCGGCGCAGTAAAGATCCGGTTTTCAGAATATTTTTTTGAGGTTATGGCAAAGCTGATAAGAATTATCAATCCCATTGTAAAGGAATATCGTAAATTTGGCAGGCTTTTCCCCCACCAGCTCTTTGAAGGAGTCATAAAATATTCGAACAAATAGAACATTAGTCCGTAAGAAGCATCTACGAACAGGGTCACAAAGCACCCGGCAATAAAAATAATGATGAAAACGATTGCAGTCAATGGCATATTAGAGTAACCGCTAATCCTTGGACAGCGCTGAACCTTTGCTGAATATATTTTTCACATGGGAAATCATGGAATACCTGTATTCCTCAATCAATGGATACCTGGGGAAAAGAACAGCAACACCGTAAATACTCCCCCCTGATACAAGCAACATTACAAAATTAGCTAAATTAGTTTCTTGAATTATATATCTTTTTAATATACTGATAACGGCCAGCATCAGGACCGATCCGATCGAGGCAGGCATAAGGCTTTCCACCAGATCTTTCCATGTCATCTCTATCACTTCTTTCGTGAGTTGAAAGGTCATGAAAAAGATCAGAGCGTAAATGCCCAGGACCGTAAATGCAACGTATTCAATACCGTAATTGACCGCAACCAGACTAAGGATTACCAAAATGATATTACAGCATCCTTCCCGCACAGTTTGCTTCACATAACTCCCCATGCATATGTTAATATTTGAACACATGTCGCTTATAGTATAAAAAATATAGGCTATCGACATGACTCTCAGCACGGGTATCATGGGCTCCCATTTAGGTCCAAGCAGCAGTGTTACAAAATGCTCTCCTAAAGCAAACAGACAGATATTGAGCGGAAACGTTATTAGCGACGTCACTGAAAGGGTCTTTTTAAGATATTTTCTTATCACCTCGCCAGTTTCGGACTGGAGCCTGCTGAAAGAAGAGAACATTACCGAACTGATCTGAGCGGTAAAACTACCTTTCTGCATTGAAACAGTCGAATAAGCCTTGTCATAAAAACCCAGGAGGTCCGCGCCAAGAAATTTGCCGATTATAAACTTGTCGGCGAATTCATTGACCTGGGAAATCTGTACCCTCATGAAATTCCATATGCCAAAACTGAAAACGTCTTTCAGGGCAGCTTTCTTAAAGCCGAACTCCGGCTTCCATTTCACTTTAATAAGAACATAAATGAGGGCGAGAATATAGGATGAAATAAAGCCGCTCACGAGAGACCAGTATTTCAGTCCCTGCACAGCTAAAATTAAAGTTATCAACGACTGCGCTATACCGCGGTAAAGTTCGGCCAGAGCGACGATCCTGAAATCGAGTTGCCTTCTCATTAGGGTCAGTGGTATCTGGTAGAAAGTGCTTATAATGAATATGCATGATAAAGATAACATCACACTTCTCAATTCCGGCATATTGAAGAAGTCTGCAATGCGCTGTGAAAATATCACAATTATGCTGGTGAACAGCAGGGATATACTGAAATTGATGGTGAAAACCGTATTGACGTGCATATCGCTGATCTCTTTATTGCGGATCAATGACCGGTTCAGACCGAGACTCGTGAGGTTATCGGAATATAATATGATCATGGATGCGATTCCCATTATGCCGAAATCCCTAGGATCGAGTATGCGCGCAATTACGATCGAGATTGCAAACCTGAAGACCTGAAAGCCAAGTTTCAGAGAAGTATTCCATATGAGGCTGTCTTTGGTTTTACTTCCTATATCCTGCAATCTGCTCAACCTCGGAATTCAATTCAGCCCTCTCGTAACTTATTCGCCTTTGACCATGTAACTGCCAATTGCCAGATAATCCAGCTTGCCCAGTTTGAATGCCCTAATGGCATCATACGGAGTGCAGACAATCGGCTCCTCATGCATATTGAAACTAGTGTTGATAACGCTGGGTATTCCGGTCAATTTGTGGTATTCACTGATAATGTCGTAATAGCTGGAATTTATGTCTCTTCGCACCAGTTGGGGTCTGGCAGTCCCGTCAACATGTACCGCGGCAGGCGAAACCTTCTTCATGAAGTCAGTACAGTCAAACGTGATAGTCATGAATGTAGCGGCATGTTCCGCTCCCTGAATGTTTTTGTAGCACTGCTCCCGGAATTCATAAAGCGTTGCCGGCGCAAAAGGCATGAATTCAGTGCGTCCAAGCCTCTTATTCAGCCAGTCATTAACAGCGGGGTCTTTCGCGTGATACAAAACCGATCTGTTCCCCAATGCCCTCGGTCCGTATTCCATGGCTCCGTTAAATCTCGCTACGACTTTCCCCTGTGATATCAGAATCGCGGTCTCTTTTTCAATCTCTCTGGAGAATGAATATCGCAGGTTTTCCTTATCAAGCGCGGCTTTGATTTCCTCATCCGAGAAAGAAGGGCCAAAATAAACATTTTCAAGCTCATACGGTATAATCTTTTCGTTCAATTCTGAAGCACAATACAGCGCTGCTCCTGCGCCAGTGCCACCGTCACCCATATTGGGATATATAAATATATTCTCCACCCCGTCTATTTCAAAAACTCTCTGATTGAGTTTTACATTGGCCGTTACTCCGCCAGCCAGGACAACATTCTTTTGTCCGTATTTCTTTAAATATGAGGAGACCATGTCCACTACTACCCTCTCCAATACTGCCTGATATGCGGCAGCAACATCTTCTCTTGAATACTTCTTTGCCAACTGCCTGCAGAATTTCATGTTGAGTCCGGAAATATATGAAAAAGATGAGCCAGCGCCGTTAAACCGCTTATAAACATCATCAAACAGGACAGAGGGGTTTCCGTAAGAGGCGAGACCGACTATCTTACCCTCATGTCTTGTCGGAGTAAAACCCAATGCCTCAGTTACCTGGGAATAGAACAGACCAAGAGAATGAGGGTACTTTATATCCAATACCCTCTTTATACCTTCAGGCGAGCCAAGGCTGATACTGCCCGCCAGCTCGCTCCCATACGCGTCAAAGGTTACAATAAGCGCCTCGTTAAATCCTGAAGTATAGAAAGCAGATGCGGCGTGAGAAAGATGGTGCTCAACTCTTCTAAGTTTATTCCCCAAGCCTAACCTCTGAAGGCTTTGAGTGAGGTCCATATGGAATTTCCTGTGGTCCAGAAATGCTTGCTTGCAAAACCTCGTATAATAAGCAAAATGATAGAACTTTGATTTCAGATCATCGTGCTTAAAGATATTGAAAAGGTTGTTCTGGATATACCCTTTAGATATCAGAAACGCTTCCTTATACCAGGGGAAAAAAGGATATGCGACAATATCGATGTCCTCAGGACCAAGGCCGGACCTGTTCAAAATGAATTCTATGCTCTTGTGCGGAAAGCCTGCGTGCTGCTTGATCCTCGAAAACCTTTCCTCACCCGCGCTAAAAGTTACTTTATCTCCCTGAATTAAAGCCGCTGTGCAATCCGTATCCAGGGCCGATATTCCCAATATATTCATCTTACCTCCAAAACTATGAACTGCATGTCGCTATTCAACATGATGATTTCTGTATTCGGATAAAGTGATGCTTTTCATCTCTTTCTCATTAACGGCATAATCAAAAAATAAATCAAGACGTCTATAGTATTCCTTCAACTCATTCTCTGTCCTGGTATAAATGGATTCTCCTGTCTTTATCTCGCTTGAATGAAAAAAAACGTTAAACACATTTACCGGTTTTTTTATCATTACATCTACGAGCGCTATCATGTCCTTTTCTGAAAAAAGAGCCGGATAAAGCCAGAAAAGGTCCAATAAATTCAGGTGATCTTTACTCAAAAGACCCCGTATCCTGGTAACTCTCGGAAGACGTAAATATATCTTTTCAAGTAATCCGGGAAGGTTCCTGCTCAGCCCTATGGTCACAGGCACTTCCAATATTTTAGATCCTGAATTACCCATCCAAAACGGTTTTGCCCTGTAATTAAGGAAGGAAGGGCCCTTATCCTTTTTCCACGAAACCATAGGGGAAATACTGGAATCCACAAGATATCCCAGACGAATAAGCATGTCCTTCGTGTCATCATTAAAGCCAAATCTGCCGGCGCGGTAAGAAGTTGGAGACTTTTTGAAGGCTTTTGTCAATTCATCTGTCACCGTTTTGATCTTTTCATATTGCCTTTCATACGGCAAATTACTCGGGTAATCGTTCTTAGTCGATTCTTCCGCAGTTAAAGGCGGGGTATTCCACGGGTGCATATGAGCTCCGATCTCACACTTATTGCTGATGCCGTTAAAATATTTAACGGCTTTTTCATTGGAGGCAAAGGCATAATTCAGTAAATAAGTCGGACGTATATTATACTTCTCAAATAATTCCTGAAGACGTGGTATGCCTTCGAGATTGCGGATCGTAGTGGCGGGCTCTATCTTCCAGTCAGGCATGTCCTCTTCAACATCAATACTCACAATGAGATATAAATCGTTACCTCTCATGCAATCCCTGCAAGCGCTTTCTCAAGATCCGCAATGCCTTTCTTAAATTTAATATTCAGCACATCGCGTTCTCTTATGACCATCTTTGCTCTTTCTTCTTTTTCATCTTTAAGTTTCTTCAGTGCGGATAAAATTGATTCCGAAGAGTTTTTTGCATAAATCGGAGCATCCCCGAAAAATCCCTGCAGGGTTTTAGTCAGCGATAAAATTACCGGTTTCCCTGCAGAAAAGGCTTCATAAGCTCCGCAGCAGAGGCAGCCTTCTCCACCGGTTAATACCATAATGCCGTCAACGGAAAAAAGCAGCTTATCATATTCATCTTTAGGAACAAAGCCCATGAAATGGATATTCTTCGCAACAGGGATAACCGCAAACATCTTCTTCCAGTTTCCTGTCACCAATATCTCAAAATCATCTATTTCAGGATCAATAGCCAGGACTTCATTGACCGGTTCATCCGGATCAAAAGAACATATGAAAAGAATCTGCATTTTTTTGTCTTTCCTGCGATATTTATTACCGGCATCTTTCTGTGACATATGCAATACCGGCAGAGGGTCCGGGATAATGACGATGTTTGGATTAAGAGGTAAAATGGATTGCCGGTACACGTCATTAGTTACAATAACTACATCTGAGTTTCTAATCCCTGAATTGAAAAACACCTGAAATATTTTTTTTTTGACGCCCTTGAGCTCTATATTAGGAGTATGGAGGTCTGTGACCAGACGAAACCGGTAGACTTTAGCGAGTAGCGACAACCACCAGCTTGAGAATATCGACGGATTCATTGTAAAACAAATCGATGGTTTATCCCTTTTTATAATTTTCCGGGACTCATTGAATTCCGTTATAAGACGCCTCCATCTTGGGGAATCCCTGTCAGTCATATATAATTTAGCATTGACTGCTGCAGCTAATCCTGCATTGCGCCTCTGCTCGTTCCAGCTTATCCAGACTCTGTCAGCCAACAAGTGTCTCCGTCAGATTAATGATCAAGCCGTTTCCATTCCCCGGCTGAATTTCCGCCACTTGACAGGCTGCTTCTTAAATAATCCCTTATAAATCCCGTATAGTGCTGCAGTATTAACCATGCAGAAATAGAACGGGATCGAGGTTAACCTAAATTTATATTTTTTTGAAATAAACATATCTAAGACTGCCAACAGATAAAATAACGTCTGCACTGAAAATGACGCCAGGTAGATAAATTCTCCTGATACATAACACAGGCGAAGATTTACAAGATATAAGAATATGAGGATTATCGGGATCATCCAGCGGAGATGTTTATGAGAAACATAACAGAAAAAAACGCCCTTATGTTTAATCGATGGAACCCCTTCTTTCTGCATGACCGATTGAATGGCCCCTGCAATGACCCTTGATTTGCGCAAAAATTCCGTTTTTGACGAGCTTGAGCTTCTCTCATGTCCGATGGCCTCCTTCTCATAAACCAGCCGATGTCCGCTCAGAACCACATTCATTGAGATTACGAAATCATCGAGAATTATATTATTCGAGGGAGGGACGAACAGACTTCTCCTGATGGCATACATACCGCCGTCCGCGCCTATTATGGAGCCGAATTCCGATTCTTTTTTCTGGATCCAGCGTTCATAAAGATAATATAGAGATTCCGACCTGCCGTAAGTTGCTTCTTCATTATGAAGGATCACGTCGGCGCTGACTCCGCCTACTGACGGATCATTAAAGTTTCGGACCAGTTTCCTGACTGCGTCTTTCTGATACATAGTATTGGCATCCGAGAAGATAATAATTTCACTATTGAGCCTTGAAACCGTGTCATTGATGACAGACATCTTCCCTCTCCGCTCAGGATAACTCATTAATATCAGTCTTTCACTTTCATATTGCCGCACTATGCCGTCCGTTCTGTCAGTTGAGCCGTCCGAGGCGATTACAATTTTCAATTTGTCAGGCGGATAATCAAGTGCGAAACTGTTTTCAATCTTTTCCCTGATTACATCTTCTTCATTGTATGCACAGACAAGTAAAGATACGTCAGGCGTTATTTCATCGCTCAGTACGGGTTTTTGGTAATATTTAGTAAGGAGTTTCAAAGCCAGAGGATACCCGAAATAAACATAGCTGATTAACACTACTATTGCCCAGAAAAATATTTTATCGGGGAGAACAGGATTATTAACAAATGCTCCCATTGTCCTAACGAAAAACCATACTAGAATAAATGCCAAAACATGAATTACGCTTTTTGCAGAGCTATAGTCTTCTCTATGTTCTTTAACAGTAATTCTTGACGGACTCCATGTTGTTTGAATTTCCCCTTTAAAGCTCTTGTGCAAGCCTATTAGAGAAGCTGTGCTTACCAGTGCAAAATAATAAGGATAATAAAAAAACAGCCAGACATTATCCTGTTCTGAGAATAAATAACCTATATATGAGAATATAAAAAATATCACGAGCAGCAATGCACTCCACTGAAATATAACTACATTGAACAAGGAGAGGGCAAGGCAGAAAACTACAAAAACAATAAGAAAGACAGGAGCAAACCAGCGCAGAAGTTTATGGGAGATAATACCCAGGCTGAAAAAGCCTGTCTTAATTGGATTCAATACAGCCTTCATACGCATAAGACCGCTGAAGCTGCGGTTTATAATCCTGATCTTCCGGTTGAATTCTTTTTTAAATTCTCCCGATGACTCTTCATAGCAGACAGCCTCTGTTTCGTAAATACCCCGGTATCCCTTTAATATTATTTGAAGAGGATTAACAAAGTCGTTGATGTCGGTATCCAGCATCTTTTCATATAGTCCGCGGCGAATAGCATATATGGCCCCGTCGCCTCCTACAACAGAATGAATATGGCTTTCCATTTTCTTAAGCAATATCTCAAACTTCCAATAAGTAGATTCGCTCTTGGCTGCGGCAGTTATATTTATATCCCTGTACCTCGCCTCTCCCACGACATAGCCGATTTTTTCATCATTAAAATTACGTACCAGCTTGCTGACGGCATCCGGCATATACATGGCATTTGCGTCAGAAAAAACTATTATCTCACCCTTTGCCTGAGGAACTGCAAGATTTAATCCGGAGGTCTTTCCAAGGTTCTCATTTTGCCTGATTAAACGCACTCCCTGTTTTTCATATTCCCTCACTATCTCATCTGTATGATCGGTTGAAGCATCTGATACAACAATGATTTCGAATTTGTCTTTCGGATACTCGATTGCCAGGGCATTTTTCAGTTTTTCACGGATAACAGCTTCTTCATTAAAACAGGATATCAAAATTGAAACTTCCGGAAAGATTTCCTTTTTGTCGACTTTCTTTTCAGGGAGTATATATCTTAAGAGAAATAAGAGAAGGGGATATCCTATGTAAATATATAAAAGGATAAAAAGCATCAAAAATGCTGCAATTTCAAGAAATGCTGTCATAAACTTATGTGTTTCCTTATAGCCGGCCCTATATAATTAGCCATTTTAAGCGGGAGACTTTGCCACAGACGCGCTATCTTTTCTCTTTTTGCAGAACTGTGCGTATCAAAGTTCAGCTCCTTATTATTTATTAATATGTAATGCCAGTGGAGAGGGACCGGTTTTGCGCCCCATTGAGCCTTGAACTGATAAGTGCCCTCATTCGGGGTAGAACGTCCGAAATCAAATATTGCATAACCGCTGTCGGAAGCAAATTTCAGGAAATTCCAGTAAAGAAGCATATTCGGAGAAAGTTTATTGCAGTCCCGCAATGTTGATGCCCAGGGAATTGAAATCATATTATTCATAATTAATATGATGCCGACTCCGATCAGCTGTCTATTGTAATAAATCAAACCCATCCGAATATTTTTTCCGTAATACGTCAAAACAGCATAAAACCATTCCCTTGAATGGACCGGCGAACCGAGGTCCCTCATGTTCCGGCTGAATACAACATAGAAGTCCTCAAGATTATCAAGAGAACCCCATTTGAATTCTAAACTATTTTTTTCAGCCTTTCTGAGTTGGCTTCGCAGTTTCGATTTGAAACTATCCCATAATAGATCGGACGATTGAGGAAGTTCCAGAACCATTCTTACCTTGTGTGATTGTATGCTTACCGGAAATTTTAAATACTCAAAAGACGATGTATAAACCCTGCTTCTCAGCTCAATATATTTCGCTTTCAATTTTTGGGCCAAAGAAACTGCTTCCAGTATCAGTTTTTCCTTTGTGTATTCATCTCTGGTTAATGAATCGCCTGCATCACAAAACGGCAAAGAAACAAGCTGTCCGGAAATAAAAGGCAGTTTTAAATAAATTAACGGTAATACACCCGTTATCTGACCGCCCTCTTCCGCCAGCAGATAATAAGCCCTGTGGCCATAAGCATTCTCAACCGTCATTCTCCATGCATAGAGATGACAGGGGGATGCGTCAGGATGGCTGTAAACATACTCATCCCAATTATTTTTATCTTCCTCATTGGCCAATCTAATAATCATTTATACTGAATTATTCATTGAGTGATTAATGGGAGCAAACTTAAAATCTTTAAGCAATCTCTTGAAGCGCCCTGAAGCTCTATTGAGATTATTATAATGTCTGAATTTCGAAAGGACACTCAACCCGTCTATCCTCGGTTGCTCCGGGTCTATTTCCCAGGGATGCAGGTAAAAAACAAATGGCTGCTTCTCTTTTTGATTTATCCTGCCTAAAAACATTCTGGTCAGATTGTATGGTAACAGCCGAAAATACCCGCCGCCTGAAACCGGAATCTTCAGACCTAAAAAAGCGGAGGTAGTAATGGGGTATTCCATCAAGTTATTGTCAGGAAGTTTATATTGAAATCTCGGCGAATTAAAAATCCCGTAGCGGTCATGAAATATCGGGAAGATGCTTGAATCATACTTAAACCCAAGTTCTTCCAGAATATCCAGCGCCCACAACGTCTCCTTAATGATAGAGTAGCTCGGGGCCCGGTAGCCTGAAACCGGTCTGCCGGTAATCTGCTCCAGGACATCCTTGGCTTTTTTTGTGTCCTTCATGAATTCTTCGGGAGAGAGGTTGTATATGAGACGATGATAATAGCTGTGACAGCCTATTTCATGCCCCCTGCCGTAAATATCCTTAACTAAATTCGGAAACCTCCGGGCAATCCAGCCGAGCACAAAAAATGTGGCCTTCACCTCAAAAGAATCGAGAATATCAAGGATGACTTTCGTATTCACCTCTACCCTTGAATCATAGCTGTCCCAATTCTTGTGTCCGACTACCCGTTCAAACGCTGAAACATGATAGTAATCTTCCACATCGATTGTCAGATAGTTTGAGATATTCCAGTCTCTCATCTAAGCTGGTACACATAAACGTCGGCGGTATAGCATATCTTTGATTTGATCGCGTCCGGCGTTACTTTAAATAATACGTCGTTTGATTTTATAATCCGGCAGCTGAGGCCCGGAGCTGTAGTCATTACATTAACAAGTCTCATTTTTTCCATAGGCCAGTTAATTTGTCTCCTAAATTTAGTCTGGATTTCATGTATCTTTGGGATGACAAAAATATATTGGACCGCGCCTTCTTTACGGACGTCCATTAAGAGGGTGTTTAATTGCTGTTCCATTTTTTTTCGAATGTCGTAATCATATGTAATAATCTTATTATCCTCAAAATCAGCCCCCCTCTTGAATTGAAGCGTCTTTTTCAACATAACCGGCATAATGTAATTCTCCGCAGGATTTCGGGAAATAAATTCCTCAATCAGGTCCAGGCCATGAACATTCTTGTTTACTATGCTCCCTAAACAAATGGAAGATGCAAGGATATAAAAGAGTATCATTGAATAACCTATAAGTCTCTTGACGCCTTTTTGGACCAGGAATTCATAGACAATAACCCCCGACAGCAAGGATGCCAGTGGAGTTATGGTATGGTAATATCTTACGTCCCTTTTTAACGGCACGGCAAAACCATATATAGGCCCGAAAGAATAAAAAGCCAATGTAATAAACGTTAAAATAAACAGCCATAAAAAATGACCTTTCTTCAAAGAGAAGAACTTGTAATTCTCTTTTCGGGTCATCTGTAGAATAACAACTCCAGCCGCTACTATAACCATCAGAGGAGATATCCAGTGAGTAGCGAAGATCACAAAGAACGGATCGAACAAATATTTACTTATCAAACTTCCGGACTTTACATTGCCATGACTGTAAACAGTAAACGCTCGCGGTTCAAGGACTTTTGTTTTGCCCAGGAGGATTTCCCACCTGGTAAGGGGATCACCGGTCAGCAACCAGAAAACAAGCATCTCAAAAGCAATTGCAATCAACAGACCTGTTAAAATAAAAAACGCTGTCCTGAAAAAATGCTTCTTGTTCGGCGCATGGAAAAAAAGTATCGGTATTGTAATCAGTAATATCAAAGCAGTTTCACGAATGAAATAAGCAAGACCGAGAATAACCCCCGCAATTATTGATTGTTTGACATCTGCTTCTTTATTTCCCGACAATTTATAGAACAAGTAAATAAACAGTGCACTGAAAAGAACGACAGGCCCGTCCGGATACATAACGGTAGACAAATATATATCTTGCGGCAGCAGGGCAAAAGTCAGTGAAGACAACAGTGCCACCGGAAGATTGAATAGTCTCAAACCTGCAATGTAAACAAAAACCAATATGCCTGCCGACGTAATCAGCGGGAATAAATATGATGAAAACTCCGAAATGCCGAATACCTTCATAGCCGCCCAGACAGGCAGGACCATGCCAAGCCTTACACCCCAATGCGTTGACGAGCTTATGGCTGTCCCTACATCCTGATTTGATAATAATTTCTCCACAACGGAAAAGTAGATCATATCGTCGGCACCGGAGGGCCCCATGTAATAAATAATCCTCAATGCAACCGCCGATATTAATATGAAGGCAAAAAGCATATGATATTTCAAATTCATATTTGTCTGTTCAGAATTGAGCATAATGATAAAAGGATACTATTTCAGGGTCCTCAGTCGTCTATATTATCTTCTCTATGATATATTCCTTCTTGCGGCGTCCATGTGTAAATGCAATGATCTCTCCAAGTAAACCCATACCGGCAGATTGTACCCCTACGACTAACAGGAAAATAGCCAATATGAATATTGGGCGGAGCGCCATATTCTGGCCATAAAATATTTTTTGAAGAAAGAGTATGCAATTAATGACTATGCTTATCACAATGGAAACAATTCCTATGGAACTGAAAAATCTCAACGGTTTCTTTGTAAAAGATGTATTGAAGTAAAGGGTAAAAACATCGATTATCCTGCTTAAATAAATTGATAAATGATAAAAGCCTGCCCGGGCCTTACGAGGCTCACCGTGTTCCTTGAAATGCTCGCATTTAACTTCCCTGTTTTTGAATCCCTTCAGCGCTGAAAAGATGGGAAGAAAACGGTACATATTACCGTACAAATCAGTTCGCTCAAGCACCTCACGCCGGAATATTCTCACATTACAACTCAGATCATGCATATTAAATCCGGTAATCCATCTTACCAGTGCATTAAATACGCTTGACTGCATCTTGTAAATGGAAGGGTCAAACCTGTGCTGTCTCCATGGACTTACAATATCCGTGTCATCATCTACGCTGTCGAGAAGTTTTCCATATGATTCCGGCATTAATTGCTGATATGAACCGGATACTACAAAGAATTCACCTTTACACTCATTCAGTATGGATTTAAGACATACGGCCTGAGATGCCTTATTGCTCATTTCCAGGGCCTTGATCTTGCCGGCAAATACGGGATCTCCCATCAGCATATTTCTTATAAAACCTCCTGTGCCGTTTGCAATGATGATCATTTCAAATGAGTCAGGTCTTGAAGAAAAAAGATCATACATATCCTTCATAAAACGCAGGACATCCTTATTCTGGTCTTCGAGGAGAAAAATAACCGAATACTTTAAAGTATAATTATTTTGTCTCGCGGTCATCATCGATAGTGATTGTTTTCTTGGTCGTCTCAGGAAGTTGTGTGTGGGTCAGGTCGCTGGTACTGACCACCAGTTCCCCTATAACTCCGAGTGTAATAAGATGTATGGCCCCCATCCCGCTCAAAGCAGTTGCAATAAAAAAAATGGTGTCTTTCCCCTTGGTAAAGTCCAAAAGGACAGCCAAACATCCCATCAGTCCAAAACAAAATGTCAGGAACAGAAACGGGATAGCGCAATAAACAAAACCCTTTAGCGGAGTGGATGAAAACCTGATAATCAGGCTCATGGCCAGAATATCGCTGAACACCTTGAAGATGCGTTCAAATCCGTATTTTGATTCGCCGTGCTTCCTTGTATGATGTTTAACAGGGATCTCGGTGACCCTTGCACCGGTCATACTGGCAAGGGCCGGGAAAAACCTGTGCATCTCTCCGTATGCATGGAGCTGTTTGATACATTCGGCGCGGTAGGCCTTGAGAGTGCAGCCGTAATCATGCAATTTCACCCCGGTTGCTACTGAGATAAAGGCATTAGCAATCCTTGACGGCAAGACCCTTGAAAAATGATCTTTCCTGTCTCTGCGCCAGCCGCTCACTATATCATAGCCTTCTTTTATTTTCTCCAGTAACACGGAAATATCGGATGGGTCGTTCTGCAGGTCTCCGTCCAGCGTGACGATTATTTTGCCTGATGCATAATTAAATCCGGCCACCATTGCGCTTGTTTGGCCGCAATTGTGTCTGAATTTAATTCCCTTTAATTCGGGATTGTCAGCTTTCAATTTTTCAACAACGTCCCATGTCCCGTCTGTTGATCCGTCATCTATAAAAATGATCTCATATGTTAGAGAAAGCTTTTGAAGCTCGGATTTAATCTTCCAATAAAGCTCCCCGACACTTTCATATTCGTTATACAATGGAACAACAATCGACAAGTCCATAATATTTTTGCCTGAGCCCTTTTTGATGAAGATTGCTTTAAACCGAATTAGATAGATTAACGCAAAAGCTTACAGTTCTACCTTGAAAATACCTTTAAAGGCAAAACTGAAAATTACCGAGAAGATACAAAACCAGATAATCCAATGGAGCTCAAATCCTATTATCTTTAACGCCCTGTCAGGATATGAAACATGTAAAGAAATAAAAGGAGAGTCATCCTGAAGCCTCGGTTCGGAATGATTTAAAAGCAGTGAAGCAAATGATGAACCTGCCCTCTCTATACTGAGAACGGGCAGTCCCTCTTCTGCATGAAGACTCTTGCTGTATTTCTTACCATTTACATGAAAGATAAGTTCGTAATTCCCTGCTTTCTGAGAACTTATACGCCAGTCTACTTCATTCAGAGATGCGATCCTTAATGCGCCCGTCTCGACAACGACCCCGTCCGGGGCCTTTAACTCTACAGGGGTATCGACAACGGAAAAATCCTTTTTCAATATGGCCTTGACTATTACCGCTTCACCAGGCTGCAAAGGACGGTTTTCATATCGGTAACTTGTTTGGATTAAAACTATCAACACAGGAATAATAATAAAGCCGAGAGGGACAAGCATGAAACGAAGATACACCATGTTTGCCCATAAGGTCCTTCCAAGGGATGCAAGCATCTTCCCGAGATCATGGTTGAACAGCCGCATCTCAAGTATATAGGCGCTTACTTTTGCTTTCGACTTTTTGATCCCCTCCTGGTTTGATGTAAAACGGAAAATTATCAGCATTAGGACACCGGCCACTGAAGATATCCATATCATTCCCCATGCCGGATTTAAATTCTCGAAGGGATAGAACAGTACTCTGAAGATACCGTTAATAATATTAAAAATAAGTGCCATGATTATGAAATATACCCCAGACCTTTTAGACGCTCTTTGACTTTTTCTTCATCGTCATCCTGATTGATCTTTGTTATCTCTTTCTCCAGGACATGCACAACAAATTCATCAACGGATGAATAACCGGAGAGTTCAGCGAGCTGTTTTACCTTTTCATATAAATCTTTTGAGAGTTTTATTTTTGGACCAAACACATGACCTCCTCACAAACTAATAGATGGATTTCCCAACCATTTCCGGTAAAGGATCGATACCGAACTCTTTAAGAATTGTGGGCGCAATATCATAAAGCTCCGGTTCTTTCAGAGTTATTTTTTTATTTACAAGAACAATCCCCGGGACCTCGCGGTAATCCATGCAATGATCACTGCCCCATTTTCTTGTATTTTCGATTATGATATCTCTGGAAAACTGACCGAGCGCGCTTTCATCAGAGGAACGATAGCCGCGGTAAAAACCGACGACTATGTCCGGAGCGTTATCCATGGAGGAACCATGATATGCCTCATCCTTTTTAAACGCTTGTCTTATGACCCGCTTTCCGGTTTTCGGGTCTGTCATCGCTTCCAGTTTTGAAGCTATTTCATCGACAAGATTTTTATATTCGCTGCCGGGGCCGACTATGCCGTGCAGTTCCCGGTCTCTGAGATTGATATATAATCCGTTGATGCCGAGCGCATACGCCTTTGTCCCGGACCATTTCACTGATTCAAAATATTCCTGTTCAGGCGTCCAGTCGGGCAGCATTGCTATATACCCTTCTTTTGCCAGCCATGAATTAATGTTCACCTGCCATTGAAAATCCGCGAACCCGTGGTCCGACATGATCATGACAACAGTATTATCATCAACGCGCTTAAGGACATCGGCCAGAATAACGTCCATTCTCTTATAGAGGTCATACATGACATTCCGGTATTTTTTGTACTCCTCGGTGTTATAGTCAGGATGGTCCTTTGCAATATATCGCCAGAACATGTGACTGCTCGTATCTATAGTAGAAATATAAAAAAAGAGCAGCCCCTTTTTAAACCTCTTCAATTCATAATCAAGAATCTTCAGCCTGTCTCTCAGCACGACCTGGGCCTGCTGCAGAAATTCATCCTCCGACAAGATGCCGTTATCAAGCGCCTTTGTATCTTCCGATATCCCCTGAGTATAAAAAAAGCCGATGTTCTTATATAATTCTTTTGCATAATCTTCGGGGTTTGAAATCGGCATGGCAGGATCAGAGGGATCAATATTGACCGGGGAAATATAGAGTTTAAAATAAGGATGGACTTCTTTTAAATAAAACCGGACGATCCCTGAAACACTGACTATATGGGGTATCATCTCAAATTTGATCCGGACAAACTCGCTCCATTCCCCTTTGGATAACAGGATATCGTTACCGTTGACCACAATTTTTGCAACACTGTTCTCCGGATCAATATACGTCTTAACGTCAATTCGCGTTGAAGGCCTGCCCTCGACAAGTGTATTAGCCGGTCCCGGAATAAAACTATCGACCTGATTGTCTCTGACTTCAACTGAATGTATTACGCCGCCGGTTACCTTTTTGTCTCTGTCCTTCGGGTCCGATGTTAAATAGGTGAATGAGCCATAAGAGCCCAGGATATCCGGTGTTCCCATCCCGGACAGAGAGCGTCCGGCGCTTTTGATTGACGGAAAATTCGCGGGAATTGAAATAATCGTTGTAGGGACCCCGTGTTCTTCAAGAATATCCCAGAAAGGTTTCCCTTTTCTCAATAATTTTATCTCTTCGCTTTTTAAAGGTATCCGGTATTTCCCGATAGAAAGAACTTTTGACGGTGATTCGGTTTTTGAAGTAGAAAGGTAAGGAAGAAGATCTTCGGGCGTTCTGTGAATAAAATCAAAAATACCATGTCCGCCGGGGTCCATCCCTGTGATAAAATTCGACCAGGCGACCGGGCTTTGTGGCGGGATGCTGCTTAAAAGCGGCTTAAAATCCCCTGACTCCCTGAATTTTGCAAAATTGGGCATTTCACCCCGTTCTATCATCTCGCTCAACATGGTGTAATCCATACCATCAATCCCGAGTATGATAAATTTCTTGTCCCCTGCAACAGCAGCGGTAAAAGAAATTATTATTAAAATAAATATCAGGCCTGAAGTAAAAAAGTTATTTTTCATTTTTCCTCTAAAATATTCTTTCCGTCCATATAAGCCGGTGGGTTGATACCGAAAAGGTTTAAAATGGTTGCGCCCATATCAACGATTGACGGGCTGTCGGAATTAATTTTTCTGTTTGAAAAAAGCACCCCCGGCACCAATCGCGGGTCAATGCAGTGGTCGGCGCTCCAGCTCTTTGTGTTATCCTCAATAATATCTTTTGTGACCTTTCCTATCGCAGCATCCCAGGAAACCCTGTACCCTTCGTTGTATCCCAGGATCAGATCAGGGGCGTTTTCTTTATACGGGCCTGAAAAAATCTCTTTTGAATCGAAGACATCATTCAGCACAGGCTGATTTGTCGCCGGGTTTATAAATTTGACAAGTTTTTCTTTAATTTCTTTTCTTAATTCAGCTTCTTCACCATCCCTGGCAACGATCCCCTTAGCTTCGCGGCCTTTGATATTAATATAGATGCCTGCCATTCCGAGGCAATAAGCCCTTGTTTTGCTCCAGTCGACATTTTCAAACCAGGCTTTGCTCTCGTCTCCCGATTTCAAGACCATATAGCCCTCTTTGTGTAACCAGGAATTTACGTGAAAACCCCACATGAAAGGTTTAAAGCCATGATCTGAGATAACGAATAAGACCGTATCATCGTCCAGAGAACTCAGCGTTTTTTCCAGAAGCTTGTCCATATTAACATAGAGGTCCTCAACTACATTCCTGTACTTCTTGACATCTGCGTCCTTGACGGCAGGATGGTCATCATACAGGAACCGGATAAACATATGCTGCATGCGGTCCGTTATATCGAAAACAGAGACTACAAGTCCCTGGCTGGTACTCTTCAACGCATGCATAAACATCTTTTCCCGCTCTTCATGAATATCGTAAGCCTGTTTAATAAAATCATCCTCATCTATAATTCGTTCGTTAAGGGCCCATGTATCTTCGGAAAGTCCGAGCGTAGAAAAACTTCCATGCAGCTTGGCCTGGTACACCGAAAATATACCGGGATGAGAAATGGGAAGAACGGGCTTTTCCGGATCGATATTAATCGGAGTTACGTACATTGAAAAGTGCGGCTGAAAAGATTTAATCAATACCCTTGCAATGCCTGATATTTTCATGCCCAGGCCTAAGTTATAACGCAGCTTGATCCAGTCGGAGTAATGTCCGCGCCTCAATTTTATTTTTTGATCAGGGAGATGCAGGACCGCGTTGTCGGGATCTTTCACTTCCACTTTAAAGGGGATTCTTAACGGCGCTTCCTCTATCAATATAGGATTGGCCGGACCGGGGAAATAACTTGTAATTGTTCCGTTATTATTTTCTACGAAGATTCTTTCGCCTTCGTACATCTCGCCTGTTTGTTTTGAGTCAGACGTATAGTAAGTAAAAGAACCTTGCGTTCCTTTCAGGTCGGGAATGCACATTGCGGAAAGGCAATTGCCGAAAAATTTTTCCGGCGGGAACGTTATAGGCACTCTCAAGATCGTACTGAAAATCCCGTATTCACCCAGCACCTTCCAGAAAGTTTGACTCTTCCGGTGCAGTTTGATCTCCGGCTTTCCCAAGGGTATCTTGTATTTACCAATTTTCAGATTGCGTTTTACCGTGCCTATATGAACGGAAGATAAATCGGCTATATAATAGTTTCTGTTCGGAGTGAGGAAATCAAAGATATTATGTTTCCCAGGGTAGACAGACGTTGCAAATGAAGACCATGCGACCGGCGACACAGCGGGGAATGTTGTGCGAAGTCTCGAAAAGCATCCTGTGTCTTTCAGCTTCTGAAAATTCGGCAGTTTCCCTTCTGCCATAAATTTTTCGGCAATACAGGGATCCATACCATCAAGACCTAATACAACCACTTTTTTGACATCCGTTTTTCTGTCTCGTTTTTTCCTTAAAAACATCCACCTGATATGCCGGAACGGCCATATGAGGAATGAAACGAAAGCGATAATTAGAGAAACAAATATTACAAAAAACGATGTTACCAGTGCAAAGCCCGCACCGGGACCGATATATGCAAAGGCATAATCTGCGCAGCATATCAGAAATAAAGCAAGGATACCTGTAAGCAGATGTCTTTTTATATTTAAAAATCGATTAAATCTTAAATTCACAGTTTGCCTCTTGAGTTTGAGTTTTTATTCTAACCTTTGACAGATAATAAATTCCAATACCGCTTATTGAAACATTATTTATCAGGAAAAAAAGAAAAGCCGCGGAGACAGCCGTTGCAGCAGATATATTGAATTTTGCAAGAAGGACAATTGAAATTCCTTCCCGGACCCCAAGCCCCATAATACTCACAGGGAGTATCGAAGAGAGTGTCACTAATGGGGTAGCCAGAAACACGGATGACAATGATATTTTCTCGAATGCAATTATGAGAAAGTAGAACTGTATAATACACAACACAAATGCGACAAATGAAAGTAGCAGAACAATAGATACAGTATTTTTGTCCAGTAATCTTAAGATATCCATCAATTTTATTATTTTCCCGCCAATCCTTCCATCCGGAATAATTCTTTTAACTATCCCATGGAGGAACCCGGCAGCATAAAGCGATAAAATACCAAAGAAGGCAAGCGATACGACGATCATTCCCACTCCTTTATTCAGAAGGACAAAACATCCTCCGATAGAGAGAGCCAGAACAGCAACAAGCTCGGTAAATCTGTCCATGACCGTAAGCCCTATGATCCTGGGACGGTCGTCCACATGAAAATACAGGGCCCTGCCGAGGTCGCCGGCGCGCATAGGCGTGATCAAGCCCAGGCTATTGCCGATCATGTAAGATTTTACTCCATCTAGAAATGAATAATTATGGTCTCCTGTCCTTATCAGATAATGCCACTTGATAAATTTTACCACGTTAAATCCGCATCCTAAAATTATCCCGATAAACAGATAAATGAATCGTCCCTGCTTTATGGAAACGATTAACTGGCTCCAGTCAATTTCTTTAGAAATCAGGTATAGAAGGACACCGGATACGAGGACTTTTAAGATCGTTACCAGGTTATTTTTCAATTATTGTCCGCCTCAATTCCTTCTTTAAAGTCAGTAGATAGAGAAAACATACAAGAGAACATACCAGGATATAATCAAGTGAATGTTCAAAAAAGTGCCAGGCAAACAGATCAAGGACTGACCAGTTTGCAGTTCTTCCGATATTTGCTATTTCACCCGACACATCAAGAGATAATACCTTCAAAATCAAATAAACCGTCGGCAGAACCGCCGGAATAATAAGGACAGAAAGATGCCGGATTATTATGCCCTTTTCTTTCTTCATTATTTCATTAATCTCTTTTCTCGAATCAAACTTTCCCTCCATATATATTAAAAGTCCTGTTGCCAGAAGCATAGTGATCGGCAGGTCGGTCCCGAATATCTCCCTTAATTGATGTCCAAGGTAGCTGGGATTAATAAATGGGTCCATGGTAAATCCGTAAATAAAAGTAAGGCAGACAAATAACGCAATCGAGAACGGGAGAAGATAATAAAATTTCCTCCTCTCCCACATCCCGTTACAAAATATCAACCGGTAAAGCATTATAACAACAGCCGTGACTGAAAAAAGGACAATATTGCTGAGGAAATGATTCCTCCAGTGAGAACCGAATTCAGGGGGCCTTGCATCAGTGGTCTTGTACTGGAAGAAGCCGAGAACCGTTTCCTTGAAACCATCCTGAATAACGTTTGAGATAGTGGTTACGGACATTATAGTCAGGACAGAAACAAGACTGATCAAAATCCACTTTGAAGAATTACTCCGCGCAAGAACCTTTCTTTTAGTTTCTAAAGGATTCCCGTAGTAATAAAAAGTCCCTACGATAAAAACAGCATATAGAATCTTTATCGGCATCTCCCAATTGAAGTGTTTGAAATAAAAAATCACCTCCAGAAGTGTATATTTTCCATTCTCATGAACAACGGTATTAAAAAGCCAGAGCTTATGATAAAAGACAGTCATATAGAGATAAGCGCTTATGAGTAAAAAAGAAGGTATGGCAAAACAGATCATGATTGGTATAGATGCTGTTGGAAGTTTTCCAAAAAAGCCGGTACGATCCATACTCAAATCTCCTGTTTGAATATCTCTATTTCGCATTGTTACGTAAAATCTCTTTTACAGCTTCTTTTGATTTCATAATACTTGAATTCAGACACCTGCTCTCAGGATATAACTGGCTGGTATTCAAAAGATAAAGATTCCTGATAGGAGTAGCAATTTCGGGCATAATCTTACTATAGTTCTTAACAAAAATCGGCTGGCTGTACCGGTCCCTGAAAACCCAGTATTTCATAATGTCATCATTATTAACATCAGGGAATATCCGCTTCAACTGAGTAATGAATATTTCATATATCTCTTCGTCAGGTTTTGAATACATCTCATCTTTAGAAGAGGTATATTTTGTTAGATAGACAAGATTAAAGTTGCCGTAATTTTCAGGCGGTACAAGTTTTGTATGTTCGATAATGCCCACAAACGGACTGTCCGGGTCGCTGATATTAATCCAGTAGTAATCGCTCAGACTCTTTTTTAATTTCAAGATAACGCATACTGAATTCTGATAGCTTACAGAAGAAATGCGTTTAACATATTCTTCCGGCAACTGCGACGTCATTTCAAGAAAAGTCGGGACCGAAATCGTTGCCAGGACAGCGTCTGCCGAATAAATTTTATCAGATGATCTGATCCCTGCGCTCTTTCCATCCGTAATTAGAATTTCATCAACCGGCGTATTCATTTGGATTACTCCACCTTGAGATTTTACTTTTTCTAATAATGCATCAAATAATATCTTGTAGCCTCCCCGGACATATCCCAATGCATCTTTTTCATCGCTGTTCCCTTTCGTTTTTTTTCTGTCTACTACACGGTTCCAGAGCCACGCGGCAGATATCCGGTCATAATAATTACCAAACTTCATTTTCAGGAGAGGTTCCCAGACGATCCTGCAGGACTCATTACCGGAATAAACACGAAGCCATTCAAGTGCGCTTTTCTTTTCCATAGTCCGCCAGTCACTGATACTCATCATCATCAAAGAACTCAGTCCCAGGCGCACCCTGTCCCTGATCTTCAGGGGAGCAAAGCTTAAAAGGTCTTTTGCAGAAGCAAAGGGATATATGCTTCCCTCATAGTAGAACCCCATTTTTGTTTTTTGGAAAAATACAGACTTTTCCAGTCCCAGCTCCTTCATGAGAGCTATAAGTTCATGATGGCCGGAAAAGATATGGTGATAATACTTCTCCAGATAAGTCCCTTCCACAGGGAAATAACCCGAAAGCCCGCCTACTTCACAAGCATGATCAAATATATTTACGCTATGCCCCTGCTTTGTAAGAATGTAAGCAGCCGACAGACCGGTGATCCCTGCGCCGATAATGTTTATTCTCATCTTCATGGCATATCTATCTAAGAATTTGAATATGAATCGCTGTTAATCGCAGCACAACTCGTTGAAACTTGTAATCCTGAAATCTTTCATCTTTGGTAAGACGGTTTTATCCTTCAATAAATCCAATTCCCTTAATCTTTGATCACAATACCAATCATATTCCAGCAACTTATTGGATGGGTAACCTGGATGAACAGGTATTTCATATATCTCAAATGAACTTTTTCTTATTATTTTAGACATCTCATCAAATGAGTTAATTATGTCGGCATTATTAAATAAATCAATCCCGACTACCCTTATATTCGGATCGTATCCCGTTCGAAAACAGCAATAGGCTGTCAATAAATTTAATATGGCTATTCTAAACAGATTCCTGTGTCCGGCACGCAGAATATTATCTAAGCTGCCATATGGCATGCGAATAGGAACATTTAGACCAAATTCTTTATTTAACTGCATCAGAGTCTTCATTATAGACGGCAAAAGATGAATATTTTGGTGAGAATCTATATGGGTAATTTTATATCCATGACTAATTAACAAATTCATTTGTGCTTTGATTTCGTTATATATATTTTCAATGTTAATTTTGTTAATCAATGTTCTTACAAATAGCCTTTTAAAATCCAGATAATATCCTTTTTTATTTACAAATTTTGATTTCTCACCTAAAACGGATTTCCCAACCGTTAGATTAAGATGAAAACCGACTTTCATGATTCCTGATTGTCTTAACATGTTATTCGAATGTTCAAATTCCTGATGATTTATCATAAAAGACAGATCACTTACGATGCCGTGATGAAGGCATTCTAATATGCCTTTATTGACAGATTCGCATAATCCAAAATCATCAGCATTTATGATAATTATTTTCATAGTATTACAAAACGATATTTATCTGACATCTTTTATATAATCGATAATATATTGCGGTCTCTTTTTTGATTCCATAAATGTCTTGCCGATATATTCACCGATGATACCCAGAAATAACAATTGAATCCCCCCCAAAAAAAACAATGCCGCTCCTAAAGTAGCAAAACCCGCTATAGGCTGCCCCAGGAATATTTTCTCAATGAGAATGTAAAGGCCATAAATAAAACTAACAATCGACATTACCAAACCAAAATAGATAGACACTCTTAAAGGCCTGACAGACACGGAAATTAAACTATCAATAGCTAATCCAATTAATTTATTCAGAGAATATTTAGACGTTCCGAATGTTCTTTTATTAGGCACATAAGTAATGTTAGCGGATTTTAGCCCTATCAAATTTACTATACCCCGATTAAAATAATTAACTTCTTTAAATTCTTTAATTATATTGACTGCTTTAATATCAAGCAGCTTGAAGTCTGACAAAGGCATCGCATTTCCACTGAGCAAATTTATTAATTTATGGAAAAAAAATGATCCAATCCTTTTATGTTTAGACCCGACAACATATTCTCTTTTTTCAATATTTACAATATTAAAACCTTCTTTAATTTTTTCAACGGCTTCTATGATCTTATCAGGAGGATGTTGGAAATCCCCATCGATAATGGCACACAAGAGAGAGAAAGAGTTATCTAAACCACATTTAATTGCCAAATCTTTACCATGATTTTTAGATAATTTAATATACTTCAGTTTAATACCGGAGCCCTGTATTTTTAACTGCTGTATTATAGTTTCAGTATCGTCAGTGCTGCCATCGTCTATAAGGATAAAATTTATCTGTTTGAACACAGGTGACAATGTTGATATCGTGTAATCAATTAATGGTTGTATATTTTTTTTCTCGTTAAATATTGGAATGACTAAATCAATGTTTTGAGAATTATTTAATGACATGATTGATTATCTTCCTGCCAATCGATTTACCCTAATTATTATATTCAATGAACTGTGTAATCTTATTATTAGCGCCTGAAAGATTGACTTCTATTAATTTCAAAAGCCTGTTCGCTGTCTCGGGTTCATCGTTAAATATATTTTGTATTTCTTCAGGATCAGCTCTGAGGTTAAAGAGCAGTGATTTTTTATTTTTTAAGTAATAAATAAGCTTATAGTCTCCATACCATATCGATATAGTACCCGTAGAAATCGGCTGACCAAAGGATCGATTCTTAATAAGCTGCATTGAAAATAGGGGCCGGGGCTCCAGTGATTTGCCTTCAATCAAGGGATACAAAGATCTTCCTTCCATCCAGGGGGGAACAGCAATACCCGCCAGGTCAAGAATAGTCGGGGCAATGTCTATCTGCTCAACAGGCATATTTATTACTTTACCGGGAATTTCACCTGGAATTTTGATTATTAACGGCACATGAACAAGTTGTTCAAAAAGATAATCACCGACATGCCCCTTATACCCATGAGAGAAACTTTCTCCATGATCTGCGGAGAAAATAATTATCGTGTTGGATAAATCCATCTTTCTTGAGAGGCTCTTTATGAAAATCCTGAATTGTTCGTCCGAATATAATATGAATTCATCATAACGCTTTCTTAACGCATCTACTCTCGGTTGATCTTCAGGCTTATACTCAAAGTCTTCCGGCGCATCTGTATATTTCAGATCAGCGGGTTTACTGCTTTCTCCACCGAATATACCTCTGTATGATTCCGGGGGAAGATACGGCTCGTGGGGAGGATAAAGATGAAGCCATGCAAAAAAAGGTTTGTGCAGCTGTTTATCATCAGCCCTTTGACTTCCAGATGAAATGTATCTTAAAAACCGATTATAGACCAATTTCGGAGGATACGCATTCCGGGGATTGTCATCGGTATTTTGAATTAATTGCTGATTCTGGATTCTCTTTTCGCTTTCAATGAAATTACTTTTAAACTGTTTCATATTAGTTCTTTCAGTCAGGTTTTTAACATTCTTCATAATAAATATAAAAGGGTATTTCTTCATAAATTTAATAATGATAGGCCTCTTTTCAAAAAACTTTTTAATACTATGAAACTCACCTCTGATTAAAAATTTATTAAATTTAGTTGCATGATCTTTTGTTAAAAAATTTGGTCCTATCCCTAAAGTATCGGGGTGAGCATGAGGATTCTGGACTAAACCATAAATATTGTATCCGTTTTCCTTCAAAATATGAGGTAAATTGTTCGCATAATTTTTGACTGGAGAATTTAAAGCATCATACCACACCTTATGCGTCCAGACCCTTTGTCCGGTCATTAAACTCATAGAGGCTGGTACTGTCCAGTTGGATGCAGAATAAGCCCGCTTAAATACAACCGCATCTTTGGCCCATTCAGACAGAAAAGGCGTGGTAGGTCTATCATATCCATACAAATCCATATCTAGTGCAGTTAAAGCATCCCATGTTACCAGAATTATATTGGGACTTTTTTTATTGAGACCAGAAGCATGAGCGCTGTCATCCTTAAAGTACTTATCTGTTGGAGGTTCTTTTCTGAAGACACTCCATCCGGAGCAAGGCAACGCAATTACCAATAATACAGCAAAAAGCCAGACCAAAGGAGTTATGCGAGTATTTACCCCGGAGAGAAATGCTTCGGTATGTTTATTGATTAAGAAAACAATAACTCCTGATAAAATGCCGCTTATCAACAAAGTTGTGAAATCATTTAGACCAGTCAAGCTATTATTAAATCTGTCAACAAAGAAAATGTGCCTGATTGCAGTTAATATAATAATAATAATAATCCAGGCAATCGAGTATTCAAGCGGAACGCTTTTTATTGTTTTGTGAATTCCATATGCGATGAGCCATAAGAAAAAGGCAATAAAAACGCCTGGGATTGTCCACAATATGAATGATAATGACAGGTCAGGCAGAAAATCTGTAAACCGCATATAAAAGGAATATCCATCCCATTTATAAAAAGCGACTTTCAGGAATATTAATGTAAATGAAACAAAAATTATTCGCTGGAGTAAAATGAAAGATTTTTTAGCTGTCATGAAGAACTTTCATAGAGGAGGAAAACCCGAAGCAAAAACTGCCTGACCATATCAATGTCCGCACAGATAACATCACTGGATATAACCCAATGTCTTAAGGCGATCAATAACTTCTTGTTTTAATTCCGTGGTTGATCCGGCTTTATAAACATTCATTTCAAGCCATTGGTTAAGTCTGTTCTCAAAATCCTTAGATATGCTGCTATCAGAATTGTATATGTTTTCCCTCTCTTTAGGGTCCTTAAGAAGATCGTAAAGCTCCCTTTTTCCTGTTGTGGAACTGATATATTTAAGAGAGCCGGAATATATTGCACGTTCAATACGGTCAAATCTTGAGTTATACCTGATCCCTTTTTCTTTAAAAAATGATTCGCTCACAACACTTAATGACCTTTCGCGTGAATTACTCAACAAACTATTTCCCTGGACGTCTTCAGGTATTTTGTATCCAAGGACTTCCAGGACAGTCGGCATAATATCGGTAACACTGACAGGTTCATCAATTACTTTGTTATTTTTCTGGTACGGATATTTGATAATCAGGGGCACATAAACAAGGTCCTGATATACGGACACCCCGTGTTCCATCAAATTCCTGTCCCCAAAAGCCTCACCATGGTCTGACGTAATAATTATGATAGAGTTCTGATATAAACCTGCTTCTTTCAGTCGCTGACATAATTCTCTGATTTGAAAGTCGATGTAAGCAATACCACCGTCATATTGCGATATCAGATGGCGCTGTTCTTCCTCTGTAATATTGCGCTCAAAATTCATAACTTGTTTTTTAAGTCGCAGATAATGGGATAAAGTAAAAACCCCTTTCTTGCCCGGGTACAAAGAATCGAACGGAGGAGGGGGGATATATGGCCAGTGTGCGTCCATGTAATTGACAAAAAGGAAGAACGGAGCATTCTCTTTTTTTACTTTATCAACGAGCTTGAAAACTTCATTATTTATGTCTTCCGCAGAGCGCGTTTCCTCATACAGGGAAGGAGGGGCATAATATTTCGCGGCTTCACGAATATTTTGTCTGAGATAATATTGATGTGCTCTTCCAATAAACGGAACCTGTGTCCGATAATCGTAATAGTTGAATCCCTGATCAAGATAAAAACCCTTTCCAAGATAAGAGTAATTTGATACAACTCCTATTGTAAGATAGCCGTTTTCAGACAGTTTTTCCGCCAGTGTATGAAACTTTTCATCTAACGGCCGGCCAGCCACATAATCAGGCGGCTCACGATGTGCTCCATGCTGTCTTGCATACATACCAGTAAAAATAGACGCATGAGAAGTTAAGGTCATGTCCCCTGAAGATACTGCATGGGTATATAAGGTAGCCTCTTCCGCAAACTTTTTGAGATTCGGAGTCGTGTCCCTTTCGTATCCGTATAAAGAGAGATGGTCTGCACGTACTGTATCCATGGATATCAATATTACGTTAGGACGTTCTCGATCTTTATGGGACGATTTAACACTCCACTTTGTCCTGATAGGGCTCTGGATCATAATTAAACTTGTACAAATAAGTATTAATGAAGCAGCCATGAGGAAGGCAAAATAGCTGATTGATATTGCAGGCTTTTTGTCTGAAGATTCTCTAAATCCTTTCGCATTAATCTTTTTCTGAATTAAAGATGAAACAAAAAAGCATATAAATAGATAAACCGGGACTACAACAGCTTTGAAGGTAACAGAATGGTCTCTCAATAATTCCTTGCTTACCCAGAGCAATCCGATCAGTGATAAACTCGTGACCCAGGGATTCGTTAGGAATCGAAGCTTCTTGAAATTATTATTCGAGAGTAAGCTCATTATAATCGCGACTGTAAATATGACGGCCATTAACAAAGCAAGCAGCACAGAAAGGTCATCTAAGGGTAATTGAATGATAAGGTTTACGGAAAATACCAAAACGACCGTTAATACCGCCGCCGACTGATATAAACCTTCAATGTGATTTTCCCGAAGAAAATTGACCTTCCCCCCTGCTTTAGATAAAACTAATGCCAATAATCCTCCCAGGATTGAACCGATAAGGGGATAAATCACGAATAACAATAAAAACGCAAAACCCCAGTGCATTGGAATATAGTCATAATGAGGTTTGGTCAGCCATGGCAAGATAGTCGAAAATAAACATTCCACTATCCCGTAAATTATCCAGGCGACTGCACCATGTATTGCACCGGAGTACAAATTTTTTCTGAAGCTCAATTTCTCTAATTTCATCTATTTCACTGCTTTCGATTTACGATCATAAAGAAAAACTGCTGATCGTATGATGTCATTTAATATAACCGAGGCTTTTCAACTGGTCCTTTGTTGTACTATCTATCTCTATAGTTTTCGATCTGCCGTTATCTTTATTAATACTATTAGTAAAGTTTAACAACTCTGAATTGAATTCCTTCAGGATATCCGGCCGGGAAGAAGCAAAATTATTTTGTTCACCGGGGTCAGAATTAATATCGTAAAGTTCCGGCGCCCCTGTCCTGACATCATAAATGTACTTCCATTTGTTGCTCCTGATAGATTGCAGTTCTTTTGCCTTGTAATAGAAAAATCCCTGATAAGGGGTTTGAGAATAGGCGTAACTCGTCTCCACCGGTAAATTATTATCATTATTTGAGGCCTGTGAGATCATACTTTTACCATCCATTTTTTCAGAATGTTTTAAAGATAGATATTCTATAATCGTCGGGGCAATATCAATGGACTTAACCTGTGTCTCTATTGTCTTACCCTGCCATTTTTCTTTGGGGAACTTTATGATTAGAGGTACCCGGATCAGCCCCTCATAGAGTCGGTCCCCATGATCAAAATAATATCCGTGATCAAAACTCTCTCCATGATCTGCGGTTAATATAATCAAGCTTCTTTCATACAGTTTCAACTCCTTTAATTGATTAAACAAACTGCCCAATTCATTATCTAAAGTTCTAATTTCTGCATCATACAGAGCAACAGCATAGTGAGTAATTTTTTCGTCAATATGCACTTTTTTCTGCACGCTGTCGTAATTCTCCTTCTCCCACTCGTAGCTATAATATTTCTGTATGTCATAATCGCTATCAGTGAACATTTTTCTGAAAGATGGATCAGGACTATAAGGAGTGTGAGGATCAAAGTAATGCACCCACATGAAAAAGGGACCTTTCTCATTTTCTTTTAACCATGTAAAAACCTTTTTATTAGTCTCACTGGCGCTGTTCTCGGCCTTTATCCGGCTAATGACCTCTATCTTTCTTAAACTGAAAACCAGCAAAAAGCTGTTATCGAAAACAACATTTTCAATCCGGTCGGAATACACCTGGAACCCAAGCTTTGTATTAAAGCTCGAATTTAAAACAGCGGCGCTGACAAATGCTGCCGTCTCATAGCCGTTTACTCCCAAAATATTAGACAATAATGGTACATTTTCAGGTGTCGCACTGAAGTTATCAAGCAAACCATGAGATGAAGGATATCTCCCGGATAGTATGGAGAAATGAGAAGGTCGCGTCAGAGGAACTTGAACGATTGCATTTTCCCAAAGCACCCCGTCCTTGGCAAACCTGTCAATATTCGGGCTCGTTTCTCTCCCATATCCGTAAACACCCAGGTGGTCAGCACGCAATGTATCTAAAGTAATCAAGATAACAGGAGTGACTGGACTGACATTCTTAGACAAGATTTTATCAGCCTGTCTGCCAATAGATTTATTATTTGTAACTTTACCATAAAGAGAATATATAACAATTCCAGCAGATACCATTATGATTATTATTAAGCTTAACCGTAGTTTTGGCATCCCCTTTGCGAAACTTCTTAAGATTAAAAAACATACCCCGCCTATAGCCGAACTCACAAGTAATATAATAAAATCCCGGAACAGATTACCGGAAGACCAGGGAGGGGTCCTTAATTCAAGATTCACTTTAATGGCCATCAGCATAAAAATATTGGCCGAAAGAAGAGTGGAATAATGAACTGTCTTAAAATAGTCTGCTTTTTTAATAAAAAATTTATTAATCAGATAGTAAAGCAAGTAACATGAAACCGCCGTGAGACAGCTCAGTACTGTAATGATAATGATTTTATTTATTCCGGAGGAAAAGAAGAAGACCTTGAATATCAGGTAACTACCTCCGAAAAAAGCATTTGCGATAGCAGTGGTTATCCACGCGCATTGAATGGCTCTGAAATTATCAATCTTCTCCTTTAAACCGAAAACCAATTCAAGTCCTGTGGTTCCGATTAAACCCAAAAGGCCGAAGCCGGCAGCATATATCAATAAGGCAGTCATCAGCGGAACAACATCAACATTAAGTCTGTCGAATGATAAATTCCATATTACTTCAGCCAAATAATATATAACTCCCAATACCAATCCGCACAGCAATCTATGGCTTATATGTTTCATATTGACTCGATATTACCGAATTAAGCAGGTATCTTCAGCCTCTCTTATTTCAAACAGTGGGACATATGCAATTATGAGATGGAGAATAATGTGTCTTTGTTTATCAGGGGCATGATATTAATCCATATATTATTTTATGTAACCCAATGACTTAAGAACATCCAATGTGCCCCGATCAATTTTTTTAGGGTTAATGTAATCTTCGTACTCCAGCGTGTCCTTTTCAAGAAATTCAAATAGATTCTGCTTTAACTGCTGAAAGGTTTCCGGGTGATTATCTAAAATATTGTTTAATTCATGTGGGTCCTCTTCAATATTATAAAGTTCAAATAATCTTCCTGTACGCCCGGGGATATAGATTAGTTTCCATTTTCCGTTTCTCACCATTCTTGTTTTCCCCTTTATACCGGGCAGGTAAAAGCGCTGCTGCTCCATAGGAATAGTAAATCCATAATTAGGTCTATAAGAGCATGATTCCGCATAAGCGTAGAAATTCATTTTTTTCCCCTCACTGATCGTCGGCACTAAACTTACCCCTTGATATATATTTGCACTGGATATATGAGCAATATCCAAAATTGAGGGCATAATATCTATCACTCGAACTACATCATTAATTTTTTTATTTTTATATTGGTTATTCGGAAATTTGATAATTAAAGGGACTCTTACCATTGGGTCATATAAATAAAAATCATGCGCAAAATAAACACCATGTTCCCCAAGGCTCTCTCCGTGGTCTGCAGTGATAATAATAATTGAATTATCGAAAATTCCCAATTCTTTTATCTTGACAAGCAAAATCCCGATCTGAGAATCCGTGTATTTTATTTCCTCATCATAGAGGGCTATAGCATGATTAAAGTCTCTTTCCGACAGATCGCTAACGAATATTTTATCCTTGATCGGTCTTTGGAAGCTGTATTTAAACTCACCTTCATAATCCTTATCAAAAGTTTGAATATGTTCATTGGGAGGAGCATATGCAAGGTGAGGATCAATATAGTGGATATAGAGGAAGAACTTTTTTTGAAAGTTCTTATTTAACCATTTAATACTTTTATTATTGACATCCGAGGCAATATCCGCATATTTATATACATTAAAGCCCTGGTCGTACCCCTTTTGGGGAGAAATAAGAGAGTTGGCTGTAATACCCGCAGTAACATATCCTGCATTATTCAGTACTTCGGCAAGTGTCAGACTCTGTTTATTTAATGTATGATTTCTGACGTCCGGATGATCTCTGACACCGTGCGTATATGGATATTGGGAAGTAAATAGTGAAGCAACCGAAACCATCGTAAAAGGGGCTTCGACTACCGTATTTTCAAATAATACACCCTGAGTGGAAAAACTATCTATATTCGGGCTTGTTTCCCTGAAATATCCATATGCGCTTAAATGATCCGCCCTCAATGTATCAATATTTATAAAAATAATATTCGGCCACTGTTCCCTCTGCTTATAATGAATAAAATAATAAAAACTGTTTATTAATATAATAGACGTTGCTGCTACTACGATACACCTTACGCGAGAGAAGCGTATGGATGGAATATTCTTATTCTCCAAATACTCTATCAGTCTGGGAATCAGCAATATAATTAACAGAGTTATCAAAGAAAGAATTGGAACCATAAGCATATAAGCTAAATTGCTGCTGTTTCCTATGAAGTCGGGAAATTCCGCCGATTTTATATAATGTAAAATGAGAAAGAATATCAGGTTCAAAATTATAAAAGTAACAGCGCTTCTTTGGAGAAAATCTTTCTTAAAATAAATTTTAATAATAACAGCCATCATGAACACAAAAACAGTAAATCCGCTACTGAGATTAATATTAAATACTACTGTATCCAGCATCAATTTATACATTTCCTGTTCAAAATAACGGTTAGAATAAATTGAGATAAAGCTACCCAGGATTCCTAAACAAACGCCCAGTATCAAACCAATAGTAATGGCTGTAATAATATCTTTTCCTGATTTTTCTTTTTCTATATCTAGTGTCATCATATATTATTATTAAACCTGATCCACTCTATACTCAAATTCCCATCGAAATCGCTCGTTGATAGAACAATATCCCTGATATTTGTTTCAAATGCCCAATCCAGATTATCTATTAAATTAAACCGATAACTTCTCAATTCATTGTCCATAACAATCTCAAACTGATATTCTTTCTTATCATATAAATTGTCAGGCCTGGTTTGATTCCACGATAATATTGCTGTAAGCTTTCTTCCATTACTATGGCCGCCGGCCTTTATTTCAATCTCCTCAAAATCCAGAGGATTAATATTTTGAAAGGACCGTGACAGTTTTATACCTTTGCCGTTTGACATTATTTTTAAATTATTTTTATCATTCTCTACATTTAAAGATTCTATATTCCAGTAGACAAAATTATTCATATCCAGAATCGAATAATGATCAATCTGCACGGGTGTCCTTGATGTAAAGTTATTCATAAACTCTTCGCTAATGTCTATAAGCCTGCGCTCTTCTTTATCCCATAATAAAAAATAATTTTTTGAGTCAGGATTTATATGTTTTAACAGCTTGGAAACGTGGATTTTCCTGTTCATTGTTTCATTTCTCGTCTTATTGTTATAGTTTAATAACATGGTTGAGGCAAATGGATAGTTCCTGACATATTGATCTATGAATGCTTTAGAATACGCGCTAAAATTACCATTCTCTTTTAGATTTTCATATGAGCCTTTAGGTTTCCAATAGTTGTAAGCATATGAAGTAACCTCCCTGGTACCAGGGCTAAATGGTATTACCCAGCCTTTTATGTCATATGGCAAAAGATAAAATAACTGCGCATCCCCGGATACGGAAGGATGGAGTTTCTTGACCTGGACCGTTACTTCTCTGACTAGATCAGATGACTCATGCCAGATTTTTATGTTCTGAAAAGCAGTGATTGAATAAATTACGATTAAAAAAACAAATGAGGCAGTTTTTAGTTTCTTTTGCAGACGGGTATCATTAAAAGCATGAAATATTAAGTAACTGACAGCCATGCAAAATCCTGCAGAGGGCAGATATAGAAATCGGGAACTCTGAAGATTACGGCTTACGCCATTCAACATATTATATACCGGAGAAATAGATACAAAGATAAACAATATAGAAAATATAAGTCCCTTTGGAATGTTCTTTTTTAAGAAAGCTGAGAATATTAAAATACCGAAGAACGCTAAAAAAATTATTACTAAATACCACCAATATGTCTGATTTGCCTGATAATTAAAAGGCGCTATAAGTCTTAAAGGGAAATTAATAAGCAGACCCTCAAGAATCCATCTATTAAAGTAACTCGTTAACTGAAGCGATTTCCCTGTTGCATCCCCATAACCTCCCACATCGTTAAAAATAAAGAGGCGCCAGATAAGGGCGATAATCATCATCATGAAATATGGAAGATACCAGTACAGCCGCTGACGAATCTTTTCATTACGGAATTCTCTCCCAAAAAAACTATCCCATAAAATTATAGAGAAGGGAATAGTATAAGCAATTTCTTTACTCAATATAGCTAAGCAAGCTGCAGTTAGAGAAACAAAATAGAATATTCTTTTCTTTTCTCTAATAAACATGATGAAGAGAAGAAGAGAAGATAGGTAGAAAAATATGCTGAAAACATCAAATCTTCCACATATCCACGCAACTGCTTCGACATTGCCGGGAAAAATTGAAAAAAGAACAGCTGAGGACAAGCCGAGAGACCTGTTCCCAGAGCTTTTATAAACGATAAAATAAAGCAGAGCTGAATTTATAAAATGAAGACTGACATTAGTCAAATGATAACCAAAAGGATTTTGCCCCCAGACATTGAAATCAAATGCCCATAAACCAATAGTCACAATCCTGATAAATGCCTCCGGGCCTTGCTCCGGGATCTTTGATAACGGTGTATATAGTTTAAAAAAATCCTTAAGACCAACTTGATTAAAAAGTGAAATCCATACCAGGTCTTCAGCCACAAAAAAACTGATCAGGGCATAATAATAAATGGTAAAGGTAATAAAAAATAATAAGACTATATCTCTTATATATCTTTTCTCATTTACGTTGCTTGTATTAATCAATGCTATTAAACCGTTGTTGATATGATAATGAATAATAAAGGACTTTGTATTAATTCCTACTTCAGATACCCGAGCGAGCGTAATTGTTCCAGCCTGCCGCTGTCTATTTTCTCCTGCTTTTCACCATTATTAAGAGTGACGGCACTTGACCATGAGTTTAATATTTTACGAATTTCATCCGCTTTTTCTTTTTCTTTGTGAATCAAATTAATATTTTCGTTATGGTCATCACTTAAATTATAAAGTTCTTCTTTTCCGTCATCAGATTGAATATACTTCCACTCTTTATAAATCACTGCTCTCATGCCAATTCCATATTTCGGGTTTTGGGCCTTCCAGTTAATGTCCGGACGAATTTCCGCAAAGGCGAGATTGAAGTTGCGTTCCGTCTCTCCTTTTAGAAGGGGAACAAGACTTCTTCCCTGAACATTTCCAGGGACAGGGATGTTCAGAAGATCCAGAACGGTCGGCATCAAATCAACAGTTTGCACAATATCTTTATTAATAACGCCGTCAGGTTTTAATTTGGGATAGAGGATAATTAATGGTACGCGAATCTGCTCTTCATATAAACTGTTTCCATGCTGCCATACTTCATGCTCGTTAAAACTCTCTCCATGATCTGATGTGATTATCAAAACCGTATTTTCTAGAAGCTGCCAATCATCAAGCTTATTAAAAAGCAATCCCAGGTAATGGTCCAGATAGGTTATCTCTCCATCGTAAAGATCCAGCATATCCTTTAGACTTGAAGAACTAAGAGTAAATTCTCCTTTATTCAATCTCGCTATGTCATCAAAATAAGGCAACTCCCGTCCGCCGCTGTTTTTGTTATATGGAGACGGCGGTTCATATTTATAGTGAGGTTCATTGTAGTGTAGAAACAGAAAAAAGGGTTCTTTCTTGTCCTTGTTATCGTTAAGCCATCTGAAGGCCTTTTCATTTACCTCCACAACTCTTCTCTCCCCATCATAATCGTTTGTATCAATTATCTTCAGTATCTCGATAAGCTTAAAGAGCATTGATTCATCTTTCAATGATAAATACCGCACGTCTTCGAAGAGATCCACCTGATCATCATAAAACTCGAAACCCTGGTCCATGCCGAATGAACGGGAAACGAAAGGGTTGCTGATAATACCGGCCGTCAGATACCCTTTCTCTCTTAAGATTTCTGCAAGAGTCAGTACAGAGGGAGACAGTGGATCTACAGGACGGCTTAATGTCTGGTGAAGGCTCCTGTCCGCTTTATGGGAAGAAGGAAATAAACCCGTCATCATTGAAGCATGTCCGGGAAGGGTCCATGTAGTTGGTGAATACGCATTAGAAAATATATATCCGCTCTGAGCAATCCTGTCAATGTTAGGTGAAGTCTTCCCCTTGATTTCACTGTAACAGGAGAGATGGTCGGCCCTTAAGGTATCGATTGAAATAAATAAGATATTAGGACTTGAGGATATGTCGGTCTTTTTTGCCATGCCGTAATAGGCAAAACCAAACAGAAGCGCTGCTGAAACTGAGATGATTATAAAAAGTTTTATTCTTGTGACAATCAGGAGTAAAACAGACATGGTAGATTTCAGTCTGACTTTTCTGAATAAGGCAACCAATATTTTATAAACCACCAGAAATAATACAAAGAGTGAAACAGAATACAGCGAGTTAAATCCCTGTTCAAAGGATGACTTCAAATAAATGTTCAACATCATGTAAGCTAAGACAGTCAACCATAAACTGAATAATTTAAGCCCTAACTGCTTCAGATGCCCCTTATTCCTGAGAAACTCTGCAAGTTGAAATACAGCGTATGCGATAACACCGGCAAGGACTAATTGAGCCAACGGAAAAAACACCCCGTAGGAAGTGTTTGTTAATCCTTCATAAGCGGACTTATATACAATCCAGAATAATTCATACAAAAACAGCGCTACGGAGCAATAAATAGTCGTCAGACTTCCTTCAGACATATCTCTTTTTTGTAAAAACGACTTCAGCAAAAAAGCTGCCGGAAACATGACTGCCGCCCATATAACCAAATAAGTGAAGAAAAGGGCAACAGAAATCACAAACACATCCCACGGCGCTATATAACGCACCGAAGTGCTGATTGTAATTTTAAAAGATTCAAAAAGGGAGATACACAAAGTCCAAATTACAACCGACTTAATGATATCCTTATAATAACTTGAACTGGAACCGGTCTTTATTCCCATTATATCCTCCTGAAAGCATAATTAATGAAGTTTCTGCCTTATTCAAACTAATTTTTATTGTCCTGAAAAATATCTTTCGGAATCTTCAAAAAGTGTACTTCACCTTTCCGCTTCATATCAGGTTTAACATAATAAATCAGGCCCAATTGATCAGAATAGTCTCTAATCAAGCTGATCTCATCAGTATAACGGTCTGGTTCCTGTATCCCGATTTGAAACTCCCCTGTTCCCCATTCCTTACCGTCATACCAACGTATGCGATAATGGGGAGTTTCTTTTTGATAGGCCACAACTAAGTGGGCCGGAACTTTTGAGGTATCAACAGAAAGAGAAATATCATTACCCGCTTTTATTTTTGTAACGACATTTGAATCAATTAAGAAACCCGGACTTCCGTTCCCTGCTTTTGGCGACCAATCATCTCCCTCATAAGGGTGCGATAAGATTTTATGTCTTAGCGCTCCTGAGTTATCAATATAAACGAGGTGCAGACGATTAGTCCCGGGATCAAAAGCTGCAACTGCCCGTTTACTCTCTGCATTGCCTTCTGTAATTACATACGGTTTTTCCCATCTGCCGGTTTTTGGATCGTATAAAGAACCGAAAATCTTCACATCAGATTTTGAGTAGATCACGGCAAAGATTTTTCCGCCATCCAGCGCAACGACCTGAACTGCAACCGTGCCGCGCGCAGCAGCACGATAAAGCATAATATGCGGCTCCCATTTTGATATATCGTTTGCTTTACTTGAGCGGCTCACCCATGCTTCGAAAGGTTCTTTTTCCAAGTGCCTTTCCATGCGCCCCCCAACCCAGAAAAATCCATCCGAGTCTTGTGTCAAAGAGCCATAATGGACTAATCCCTCATATGAAGTACCGCCCATAACCGGATAGACAGGCCCTGGTATTAAGTCACCTTCACTCATATAATATTGACTAATTTCATAAGGCAAATAGAAATCATGGTCTTGACGCTTAAACCAGAGTATTCCGTTTCGCTCTTCGGGAACATTGGCACGCTCACGATAGTAATCAGGACGAAAAATCAATGCTGTGATTTTGTCATCAGTAGCCATAACATCCAGAGAGCTGGAATGAGAACCTCCTTCAAAAGCTGTATAACGTTCCGACCAGTTTATCCCGTCTTTCGACGAGCGCCATGATACCCGATGTTTGCCGTCAGGATCTTTACCGCCATGTCCATAAAAAACATACCAGTAACCGCCGGCGGCATGATATATAACTTTTCGGTTATGTGGACGGGTGGTTACATGATCTCCGACAATGTTTCTGTCATCAATAACGACAGGCCGGAGCCCTTCTGTAGCAGCAGAATTCTTATTTCTTTCGGAAACACGGCACCCGGCAGTAACTATGATCATCGTCAGGGAAATGACCGTCAGAAGACAGTACTTTTCCGAATTAATTATCATCTGCCTCATGATACCTGAAACCATGGAATTAACAGCCTTGACAAGGTAGTATTGTATGGACATATAATGATTCACGCTGCTTTTTTCAATAAGAAAATTATAGATACTCCGACAGGGAAATTAAATGAGGAAAGCAGTTTGGATTCAACCGCAAAGACTGCGGTCAACAGTTGATTGATAATTCCGGGTTTGTTGAATGCAAAATCGGATTTAACCGGCGCTTCACCCTGAAATTTCTTGAACATAAATCTTTCCATAATTCTAACGGCGGCAATAAAGGGAAACAAGAAAAAATTAAAGTACGACGCCTTTACAATGCGTACCCCGCTTGTTCCCATCAGCATTTTCAGATCATTGATCGTATATCTTCTTTTGTGATGGGTAACAATATCTATATTACCCCATAGAAACCGGAACGCAGGTACGGTAAGAAGTATAAGCCCTCCCGGCTTACATACTCGTACCGCTTCATTAAGGACATCTTTATCATTATTAACATGCTCAAGCACATCCAGCATTAAAACCGCCGAAAAAGAAGAATCTTCAAACGGCAGATTTTCCACATTAGAATTACAGGTATTTAAGTAACCCTTTTCTCTGCATAATTTTATGGTCTTGAAACTGCTGTCTATTCCAAACACTTTTCCACAGGCTTGTAAGTCATTTAACATGCCACCGGGCCCGCATCCTATATCCAGGATATTTGCCCCTTCCGTGTTAAAGTATTTTTCTATTTGTTTCAGTACTATTTTCTTACGGCCTATATACCACCAGTGCCAATTTACCAGCGTTGAAAATTCATCATAAAACTCTTCTCTCATTTAATCCCCTATCCTATAGCGTGACATTATTTATTACCTCTTTCCCTCAACCCGTAAATCCCAAATACATAATTGAGTCTGATTCGCAGAATACCATTTAATGAACCTATAATGTCTCTCGATAACCTTACTTTTGATCCTTCTGCATCAAACCAGGTAACAGGGATCTCTTTTATTTTATATCCAAGCTTTTTTGCTAAAAACAATATTTCCGCATCAAAGCTCCAATTTTGTATTAACTGTCTTCGAAATATGTCCTGGCCCGCCTCTTTCTTAAATCCCTTAAATCCGCAAGTAAAATCCGAGACCCCTTCCACCAGCAGCATATTCGACAAGAAGGTAAAACCTTTGCCTAATAATTCCCGGTACAGAGGCTGTCTCTTCATAACGCTTGCCTCCCTGTTTTTCCTGGTACCTATTACAACATCACATCCCTCCTCTAGTATTTTCAAGAACCTGTCCAGTTCTTTTATCGGAGTGGACAAATCCGCATCCATAAAAACAATGTATTTCCCTTTTGCATTCAGGATTCCTTTTTTTACAGCGTAACCCTTGCCTCCGTTTCTTGAAGAAGTCAATATGGAATGTCTGCAATTTCCGTTCAGGCATTCTCTGGCAACTGATATGGTTTCATCTATGCTGCCGTCATCCACTACAATTATCTCAACGGAATAAGGTTTTTCTCCAATGTATTTTTGTATCGATATCAGGCTGTCCTTGAGCCTTTTTTCCTCATTGTAAGTCGGAATAACTAAAGATACGAAAGGTGAATTTTCCATTGTCTCATACTCCATAATCATTTCTTATTATTAGAAGATTGATTGTCAGGATCTTTTCGGGCAATCAGGCCTTTAACAAATGCTATGCCATACACTATATGAGTTAAACATATGCCGCAAAATACATAGGCAGACCGTTTTTTATCGTCTATACTCAGACTTGACACAAGCACAGCTGTCAGATATCCGGAAAGTGTCACAAGATAAAGCGTCTTTAAATGCCCATGTCCTAAAAAGGACACGGGCATGCCTCCCAGTATCCAGGTAATAAATGCTGTAGGCAGAAAATATACTGTCTTATCTATGGAAAAAAAATCCCTCATCAATATTCCCTTATCTCTGCCGTAATTCCACATCTGCTTCAGATGGGGCAGGAATACGGGTCTCCTGTGATGATAAACACACACGCCTGGAGAATAGACTATTTTCTTGCCCAATGCTAATATCTCAAGTCCCAGTTTATAATCCTCGCCTGTCAAGAGCGTTACATCAAAACCGTTGAGTGTTTCTGCAACGCTTCTTGAAAAAATAAAGTTGCATGACATAATATCCTTTGTCTCAAAATCTCCTTTTGTAATTTGATAACGCCTGCTGAATTTGCCAAGGCCCACATAGGAATTCAAGATATCACCACTGACTTTCTGCCGGAAATTATCTTCAGGCGGAGTGATATTCGGGCCTGTGACTGCCCCCACATCCCGTGAAGAAATAAAATACTGAACAGCCTTTTTAAGCCAATCTCGTTCCGGGTACGCATCAGCATCGATAAAGGCAAAAATCTCCCCCTTTGCTTTTATCATGCCAAGATTTCTCTTTATGGAAGGTTTTACAACGCCTGTAGGGATAACTACTACATTTTCTTTATCCACTATTTCACTGTGATCAGGCAGAACGATAATCTCAAAATCCTGATAGTCCAGCGCCAGGCATTCCCGGATGCATATCGACGTGTCTTTATCTATGCTCCGGCAGGCAATAATTATTGAAACAAAAGGCAGTCCAGGCATTTCTGATCCCTTATTCAGAGGTATGTCTTCCGAAAAGCATGTTTGAAATACCCACGGCCCCCCTGAACATGTTCTTCAGCTCCAGCCATGACCTGATGCTGAGAAGCATGCGCAAAACATGTTTCGGCCTCATGTATACGCTTCTGTATGACATCGTGCAGAGTTTGGCAAGCTGCTGTCTGGTCATGGAATAGGGGACAAAGCCCATCCTGTGCATGCCGATGTCGGAAAGATTAGAGCTGAGCGTTCCGTGTTTGCTGATTTCATCATATACGGGCGATCCGGGGAACGGAGTGAATGTAAAGAACTCGGCGTAAAAAGGATCGAGTTTCTTCGCGAATTCAATGGTCTGTAATCCCTCTTCGTAAGTTTCGCCGGGAATCCCCAGTATAAACGTGGCAAATGTTTTTATCCCGTATTTGTGAGTCAGCCGTATAGTCTCCTGCGCTCTCGACAAGTCCAGGTTCTTCTTTATTGTTTTCTGGTTTTTGGGCACCCCTGTTTCAATGCCGTAAAGAATACACCAGCAGCCGGCTTCAGCCATATTTTTCAGCATAATCTCATCGATTGTGTCCACACGCGAAGCACAGAACCATGTAACATCAAGGCCTCTTTTTTTAATTTCATCGCAGATATCCAGGACCCTTTGTTTGTCATATGTGAAAAGATCATCCCAGAATTTTATCTCTCTTACTCCGAATCTTTTGATATAGTGCTCCATCTCATCCACTACGTTTTTGGCTGATTTAAGCCGTATGGTCTTGCCGTTTACCCTGTAGCAGTATATGCACTTGAGATGGCACCCTCTCGCGCTCATCATCTGGGCGATAGGGAGCCTGCTGTAATGTCCCACGGGCGGACGATATTTATGCATATCAAGCAGATCAAGGGCATAAGGTGGAAGCTCGTCAAGATTCTCTATCAGGGGCCTTTCAGGATTGCGTATGATCCCTTCTTTAGTTCTTATTATCGTCCCCTCGCAGCCCTCCATGCCTTCACCCTTTTCCAGTCTTTTCACGATTTCCCTGGCGGTATATTCTCCCTCTCTAAGGCAAACCGCGTCAATGTCACCGGATTCTTCAAAACACTTTTCCTGGAAATAAGAAGGGCCTGGTCCGCCGACCGCAATATACACATCAGGATGCTTTTCTTTCACATCTTTCGCAAGGTCCCTCGCCTTCGGCCACATAAGAGAAACACAGGATATCCCCAGAAACCCAGGTTTAATATCGTCGATGCCTTTCAATATCTCTTCTGCTGAAAGGAGGGTACCGTCAAGAATAGTAACATCGTGTCCCGCCTCTCTCAAGACCGCTGCAATGGACATCAGTCCGGGCGGAGGCCATATTCCGGCAACAGAACTTCTCATGGCTTTGGTGTGGGAATCTGAAAGGTCCCACGCCGGCATTGCTAATATACACTTCATTGTCGTCTCCTTATACTTTTATTTAATTTTATATATTTTTATTGTAGGCGAAACATGCATATGATACTTTAAAAACCTTTCATCGGGTTTCGGCCACAGATCATTTCCCGGCTCTATCTCTTTTATCAGTTTTCCTTCCGAAAAAAGTGAAGTGTAAAACTTAACGTTTTCAGGATATTTCAAAGCGTTCGCCATATACCTCTTGTATTGTGTATCACTTACTATCAAGTACTCAAAGTTATTGTCAATGTAATAATTAAGAGGCACATCACTTAAAGAATATTTTCTTGTGATCTTGTAGATTTCATCTGAAAGATCGCATGTATATGCATCCTGCCCGATTTTGCTTCCGTAAACAATATTATTTTCCACCCACTCTTTGGCCGTCACCCTCGTGTCTTTATGGATAAGAAGGTAATCATAGCGCAGGATATCGTATGTCATCGGCAAAACAAGAATAATTGATAAGAATGCCGTTACAACAGCCTTCTGGTTCTCTTGCATTCTATATGTAAAAATCTTCTCCGTAAGAGAGTAAAGAAAATAAGCGGCGTATAACGCTACGAAAGGCATGAATGTTACTGCATAACGTTCCCACTTATATTTACCAGCCCCGAGAACAAGAAGAAAGATCATCGGGAACAAAAGGACAAGCAAATCCTCTCTTCTTTTCCTGATTAGAACAATCAATAGACCAAGTCCGGCCATGATCTCAATATGAAGCCCTGATCCCCAGTTAATAGGCCCTTTAATATACCACCAGATATTATCTAAAAACCCCCGGTTTTCTATGCCGATAAAATAGACATTTTTGCCTCCGTAATTAGCGTCAGTAAGAAATATCCGGATTTGATTTTTGATATCAAGGAAAAAAATAGGATCAAAAACCATAAAACTCAAAAAGGCGGCAGCCATACTAAATAATAGTTTTCTGTTACTCAACAGGTTAACTGTAATATTTCTTACAGAAGTTGAACACTTGCATAAAACACCCGCGATAATTAAAAAGAATCCCGGCACGGCAAGGGCCTTTATTAAGAGCCTCAGGGAAACAATGACCTTTTGATTGAGTTCTTCATGAGGAGAAAAGCGTACCCCATCCAGGCTAATTAAATTAAATATGAACATCATGCTTAATGCCGACATAACAGCGCCGGAAATTATTAAGATAACAGGAAGCAGCTCTTTGGCCTTCGTCTTATGTTTATCGCTTGATAATTCTTTTCCTTCAGCCATAATATGTGCTGCAATTACCGGAAGTATAAGAACAGCTGATGTAAATTTTGTCGCTGTAGCAAGTCCTGTCATAACACCTGCCATTACATATAATTTCAAATCTCCTTTTTCCAGGATCAGGAGACAATACAAAATCGCTAATACAGAAAAAAACGTCGAAGGAATATCAGGCCTTATATATTGCGAATGGAAGCTGTGAATAAAACTTGCAGAAAGAAAAAGTGCGGCCATCAAGCCGACATTATGATTATATAACCTTTTTCCCAGATAATATAAAACCCAGACAGTACTTATTCCAAATAAAACACTCATTATACGGCCTATCAGATGAAAGCTTGATGGATCTGAAAGATAAAGATTTCTAAAACTCTCTATATCCGGAAATATGCCCAATATCATTCCAACAAGGAAATACAGCGAAAAAAGGACCGATTGAATATAGACCATGGTAAATGCCGGCCATACATAGAGACCATAAAGTCCAAACCTGTTGAGAGGAATGTGCGCCGGTCCAAAATACATGGCCCCCTGAACAGTTATATAATCGTCCGGATGGGGGACATCAAAATTAATTCCGTATAATCTCAGAGCAAGGGCAAAGAGGATTATCAGGAATAGAATGACAGGTATTTTTTTCTTCAATGTCAATATCCTATCGCAAATAGCCCAATGATTTTAAAGTCTTCTCTGTTTCCTCGGGGATTATCCTGGCCTTGACAGTGCTGACCGAAGGATACATTTTATTATCAACTACTTTAAAAAGTCCTTTTTTCATCTCAGAAGCAATATTATGATTGCTTTCTATTATGTTATTTAATTCGCTGCGGTCATTTTCCAAATCATAGAGCTCACAAATCCAATCGCTGCTGTCACAAATAAGGCTCCATTTATCAGTCCTGTATTTCACGCGACCGCTCCCTTCGCTATAAACAAAACGATCAGAATTATCAGTCATAGGATATAAAGATACTCCACGCATTTTTATTCCGGATACAGGGATGCCTGTGACACTTGCGATTGTAGGTAATATATCAACAAGTTCCACGATATCTTTTACTTTCCTTCCCTTTGGTAATTTATTCGGATAAGTCATAATAAGCGGAACATGAAGTTCTTCATTATAAAGACTTCTGCCGTGTAAAAACATACCATGCTCAAGGAAGGCCTCTCCATGGTCCGCAGTCAAAACTATCATGGTATTGTCATAAATATTCAACGCTTTCAACTTATCAATCAAACGGCCGATTTGATAGTCGGTGTAGGTTATTTTCCCGTCATATAAAGACATTAATTGATTCAACTCGTCTTTGGATATATTCTCCCCTTTAGTATCCATTAATAATTTGTAATATTCTCCGTGATTCTGCTGCAAATAGAAATTATTCAAATCCGAAATCAATTTTGATTTATTTTTATATTCTGAGAAATACAGGGTATCATATGGCGGCGGCGGATTATATGGTGTATGTGGACCCATTAGATTAAGGAAAAGAAAAAATTTCTTACCTGATTTCTTATTTATCCATTCAAGCGCTCTTTCAACAGTTATCTGATCAGATAAGTTATCACTTGAATCGCTGACTATTTCAAAGCTGTCAAATCCCTGGCCATAGCCAGTTTCAGGAGAAACCCACGGCTGACATGATACCGCCTGTGTAATATAACCGGCATTATTAAAAACTTCTGCGATAGTAGTGAATCTATCACTTACAGGAGCAAATCTGGTTTCTATTTTTCGCAACATATGAGCTCCGTGATCCGATGTATATAGTCCCGTAAACATGGAAGGCATTGAAAGCGTTGTCATGTTGCCTTGGCTAATAGCATTTTCAAACACTATTCCATCGTTGATCAGGCTATCAATATTCGGGCTGGTTAATCTGTCGTATCCATAATTACTGATATGATCCGCCCGCAGGGCGTCAACAACAATAAAAATAACATTTGGTCCATCCTGAGTATTTATCCTTCTATCGATAACAATACTCAAGTTTAAAACTAATATAAAAGCACCTAAAACAAGAGCTGAATGCGCAAAATATTTCTTTTGTGCACAGTTTGATAATTTTTCCGTTGGTAACCTCTTGAGCAAGCGATATATAATGGGAACGGCAATAGCGCCAATGCAAATTAAAATAATGTAACCTGTAAGAAATGAGTTTACCGTATCTAATAATTTCTGGAACGTCATTGGCCCCAGCAGAAACCGATGCGATATTCTTAATAAATCTTTTAGCCCGTATAGTAAAGGAATATCTACGAATACCCTAAGTAATAAATCAGTGACTATACATATAAAGGAAATAACGATTACCAATTTATAGAAATATTCAACTTTTATTTTATTAAATTTTATTTTTTCTACGAGCAGAAACCAGAGCATATACAATCCCGCAAATCCGACAAGAGTAAAGAGAATACTGTAATTCATATTTTCTCGAAAAACAAAAGCCGCTATTCTATACATTTCATATTGGATATACCGATTTGACAGGATGAAATAAAAAGATGTAATAAGCCCGATTATTGAACCGGTAATTACCCCTGCTGACAGCAAGAATATTATTCTTCTTTCTCTTAAATCGCTGATTCCCATTATATTTTTTCCTTAATGTTTATTGTTATATGTCAGCAGTCAAATTTTACTCATGGATAATTTTATAAATAATTATGTGAGTCTTTGCACCTTTTGTGGAAAATATAGGTAAAAAATTCTCCGGTACTATCGGCCCATTTTCTGACATGAGGGACGGCAGAAACCATTTCCACCACCGTTCATCATAAATAAGGTAATCAACATCCGTTATTATTTTAGTAGTCAAAGTTTCCTGCCAAAAGAAAAAAGTGTTTTGCTCACGCTTCTTAACCACATCTTCAAGCGGTAAAGAATCATCAGCAGGATATTTAACAAATTTATCTGTTCCGGCAAACCAGGCTGCCTGTGGTTTAGGCACCATGATCCAGTCGTCATTTTTTAATTTAGGCTTTAGCCATTCTCCCGCAACTTTCCATTCGTATATATGCTCCTTCCGCATAAATTCAGTCACCACGCCAAAGGACTTTATAACAGAGAACAAGATCAGCATCGCAACAATAATTATCCTGAAAGGGATATTAAAAGAAAGTCTTTCAATTATTTTTTTCAAGCTGAAAGACTCCGGTAAAATTTCATGAATGCAAAATGCAATAAATATACATAGTACCGGCATTAATGGTATCAGATATCTGTTCCAGGTATAGGCCATCGTTACCAGGCTTACATAGCTCAGAGTCAGCAAAATTAAAATTAACCTTCGTCTGTCCAAAGCTTTAAAAGCCATAAGAAAAGCAAGCGGCAGAAAAATACCCGTAATAGATAGTATGTTGAAAATATTTATAGGAAGCCCCCTGATATTGCCTAACCAATTTCCCACAAATTTTTTTGTGTCAGCGACGACATCCTTCATAGAGGAATACTCTTCATTAAGTCTGAAATATTCCACCCAATATTTGTCAGGCATCAGCTGGGGTCTATTCATTCCCCATGCGATATTAACATAGTGTTTACTATAAAAAGGGCTGCCGTTTTTTATTGTATTATTTATAAGCCACGGCGATGAAAAGATAAAGAATGCTGCAAAGAAAATCATCACTTTTTTCAAAGAATCAACAATCCCTTTATCTGTAATATTAATTAATGCAACTACTGCTACTACCGGGAAAAGAGCATATGCCCCGTATTTCACCATATAGGATATTCCCGCAAATGCCCCGCACAAGAGGAAATTTCTCCATTCATTTCCTTTTATAAGAAAGTATATTGATAATAATAATAGCAACGTAAACGGCATATCCATTTCAACTAAAAAGGAATGTGAAAAGAAAAAGTGATTACTTGCCAATATCAACACCGCCAAAACAGCAATCTTTTCCGAAAATACTTGTTTGCCGATTAAATATGTAAGAATTAAGACTCCGGCTCCGGAAAAAAGTGCAATTAATTTTGCAGATGTAAAAAAATCTATGTCGGTGATGAGCTTTGTAAAAGCAATCATTGCCATGTACCCAAACGGCCAGAAATCACTGTTATAACCCTCTCCGGCCAATATTCTCTTTGCATCAAAAAGCATTTCGGTTGCATCCCTTTCATAATCTGAGAGGATTGCATGGAATTTTAAAGCGATCATACCTGCCAGAAGATAACATGCCACTATAAGTATTAATCCCCATACTTCTCGCGTCAAATGAAAAGAATATGGATTTAATGACAAATTATCTTCAGTCTTATTCATTATCAAAAGAGCGTTTTAATCAAAACGCTTTGTCAGCTACACGGACGGCATTTGCCATCATCGTAAAGGTCAACTGTTTGGCCGGCAAAAAAGGAAAGGTCGTTCCATCAACGAAATAGAGATTATTGAAATCATGGCTCTGACAATGCCTTGAAGTTGTAAATGTGTCTTTCTTCTCCGACATGGGTATTGTGCCTGCGTAATGAACGCTTGCGCCCATCGGACGTATATGAGCCATTTTTGTCGCAACTACACAGCCTAATTTCAGGAATGCCTTTCCCACTATTTTCATCGCATTATCCATTAAGGCCTTTTCTCCTGAGACCGGCCTGTAATTTATAAACAATTCAGGACGATGCGGGTACTTATCAATACTCAAAGATATATAGTTCTCATCCCTGCGGACGTCATGAAAGTTCAGGTTTATTACTCCTAACGCTGAATGAATAATGCTGAAGGTAAAGATTGAGGTCTTTAAATCCAATGGGAAGCTCTGTATGATCGGATGTATCAATGCTGATTTTAAGGTCGTGACCTGTCCGTGAATATGCTCTTTTGGATTTTCCGTTTTGATGCCGAAGGCCACCTGATGATATTGGTAGCTTTCACGATCACAGTCTTTGCCTATCATTTTCAGATTGAGAAACGGGACCAGAATCTGACGGTTGTCCATGAGGCCCTTAAGTTTAAAAATCTCTCCTGTCTTTCTGAAAAGGGATTCCAGGAATATCTTTGATGAAGAGGCAGTGCCGGCCCCTAACACCAGTTTATCTACGGGGAACTCATGGAACGTGGAATCTTTGACGGACTCTGCCGTCACAGAGGTGATATTGTTTTGTTTATCGTAGTTGAAATGTCTGACATACATACCGGAAACATATTTGAATGTGCCGTATTTCTTACACTCCTGCAAGGTAAGTGAAGGAGTATATAAAGCCCCGATCGGGCATCCCCATAAACAGCGTCCGCTGTATGAACACGCCTTTCTTTCTCCTTTGTCACGGCTCAGTGTCGCAACCCTGGAACGGCCCATGTAAAAACCAAGCGTGTTATTTAAACAAGCTTTTTTCTGATTATAGCTTGACAGGAGAAGGCTGGAATGCTTATCTGTATTAAGCGGTTCCATCAGATTTTCATGCCAGGGGAAAAACATGCTCATATCGTCCTCTACCCCGTTTATGCCGACACGATCTGCAACCTTATTGTAATAGGGGAGCATTTCTCCAAAGGAAAGAGGGAAATCGGAAAGTTCGCTGTCATTAAGAGGATAAATACCACCGGTCCAGACCTCTGCAAGTCCACCCTGGGCAAAAGAGAAAAGTGGCGCAAAACCCGAAGAAGTGAAACTGAACTGTTGAGGTTTTTGTAAGACATAACTCTTATTCGGCGGAAAGCCGTAATACTCGGCTCCGTAGTCCGGAGGGATAAAAGACTCAAAGTTTCCGCCCAGAAAGTAGTCAACAGGGTCTTTCAGACATTCCTTAAGCTCATCAATGCTCTTCCCCGGATACATCACCTCAGGCCTCTCGTATCCCACATCAAGCATGGTAACTTCATATCCCTTTTGCAGGACAGTCAAGGCAAAATGGACGGCGCTTGCGCCGCAGCCTACAATTAATATCTTATCCATTATTCAATCTGCTGCCTCGATCCGTTTCTTAAGGATGAATAAAACCTGAATGGTAAAAACACTATCATTGATGCAAGAAGACTCATCAAAAAGAGGAATGCCTTTTGCCCCATTCTCATATACAGAGATATTGCGGACCCTTTATTTACTGTATCGATGTGATGATAAGTGGATGGACAGCATTCCATGATAGCAAGCAAAAGCAGCAGCTTTTTTCTCAGGACTGCGCTCTTGTAAAAAATACTTGTATATGCGTCCGCCAGTTTAAGCAGAAATGAATTTCTATTGGCTGCCTTAATCAATAAGGCATTGAAAAAGTCGGTCTCCTTATTAATACTGCTGATCTTATGCCCTTGTATATATTTTTCTATAATATATTTGTCCGGATTGATATTTATCAGATAATTGGTGAACGCGCTGCATTCAAGCTCCAGGTCCACGGAAGTTTCACCGGCTTGCCCGTCTTGTGAAGCAGACAGCCTTATCATTTCATGGACGTTCTTTAACTTCAAACCTGTCAAGCCGGCACAGAGATTACTGTCTGTAATGCCGTCATTCGTAAATGAGGCAAGTTGACCTGCTGTAAAGGGCAGATAAGCCAAAAATTTCTTTTCTAATAATAATAAAGCTTTCTTAATCGGGCCGACCGGCAGATGGATCAACCGGAATTTCTTTTTATATGAACTGTCATGTAAAACCTTAATGAACTCTTCCATAGTGATCTGCTCCGGTCCGGCGATTGTCAAGGTCTGGTTTTCAATGGCCTTGTTTCCTATAATACTCAGGATGCACGCTACTAAATCATCGATGTAAATTGGTTGTATCTTTGCTGAACCGTCTCCAAATACCGGCACAATCGGGGCCTTTGCCAGTTTCAATAAACTGACTAAAATCGAAGCGCCTCTGCCTATGACAATTGCAGGTCTCAAAATTGTATATGGGATACCGCTCCTCTGTACGTTTTTTTCAGCTTCAATCTTGGATTTTGCATAGTGGTATCCCTCTATGTTTGTAAAATCAGCCGCAATCGTACTGATAAATATAAATTGCTGCACGCGGCTCTTCAAACACTGTCCCAGCAAACTCCTGGTGCCTTCACTATTGACCCTGAAATATTCTTCCGGTTCAGCCTTCCCTGTCAATGCTGCGAGGTGGAGTACTATGTCGGATGAATTTAAATACTGCGCATATTTTTCCGGCTCGGATATATCAGCTTTAATAAATTTAAAATTATGATTTCCGGACAGCCGTTTTATCAGGTCGTTTTCTTTTCTGCCGAGACAGTAAATATTTTCGTATTCTTCCGGATTAATTTTTGTGAGGAGATTCGTGCCTATGAATCCGGTGGCGCCTGTTATGAACAGATTCTTTTTCATTCCTTCACTCCGGCAGAATATATCTCCTCTATCACATACATGGGCCTCTGTTTTGTCTCATTAAAGATTCGTCCGATATATTCCCCTATTATTCCCAGGCAGATTAATTGAACGCCCCCCAGAAACAACATGCCGACCATAATCGTGGCCCATCCTTGGACGGTGAACCCGAGGACCTTCTGAATAAAAACACTTAATAAATATAAAAAAGCCAGAAAAGATGTAAAGTACCCAAGCCATGTAGCCAACCGCAGCGGAACACTTGAAAAAGAAGTAATTCCGTCAATGGCAAACTTGATCATTTTACTGTATGGATATTTTGTTTCACCTGCTAATCGCCTGTCTCTTTTATAAAGCACTCCTGTCTGTTTAAACCCTACCCAGCTGACCAACCCTCTTACAAATCTGTCTTTTTCCTTAAATTCTTTAAACCTGTCGACTACACGCCGGCTCATCAGTCTGAAATCGCCGGTGTCCACAGGGACTTCTATTTTAATGATCTTCCTTAATATCCTGTAAAACAATGCTGCGGTAATAAGCTTCATTTTGCCTTCACCGTCTCTTCTTTCACGGACCCCGTACACAACATCATAACCCTCTTCCCATTTTTCAATGAATTCCTTTATAACTTCAGGCGGGTCCTGAAGGTCGGCGTCAATTAATATGACTGCATCTCCCTTCGCATAATCAATGCCCGCTGTAATCGCAATCTGATGGCCGAAATTTCTTGAAAATTTAATAACTCTGACATTAGAATCTAAATCTGCCAACTGCACCATTTTTTGATATGAATCATCCTTACTGCCGTCATCTATAAAAATTATCTCATAAGACATTGGATCAAGCGAGTTCATTACATTCTTTATGCGCTGATAAGATGCCTCAATAACCACGCTTTCATTAAAAACCGGCACTACAACAGATATTAATTTATTATTCATGATCCTATGCCTGCTCTTTTATATTTTTCGGTATTTCCCGGCAACATTTATATCTTAATTACTTTGACCTTTTTTACATCTATACAGTACATGAGGATGTGGATAGCCGCTTGCAAGCGATACTGTTTCAACCTGATATCCAGTATTCTTCAACAGCTCTTCCATATCTTCGGCGCTCCTGAAATATAGTCTTCCTCTGTAAGAAATGGAATCCTGGATATAATGAAATATATACTTCCAATAAGGCGATTTTTCAAGATCCTTTATTATTAATAAATCCCCTTCATCCTGTTTGCGATAAATTTTATTCAACAGGACCTCCTGTTCCTTAAAAGGCATATGATGCAGCAAGTCAATGAGGGTGACGATCTCAAACCTTTCAAAAAGGACTGTGTTCACATCTCCTGCCACAAATTCCAGATTCGGGTTCCCCCTGGAAATCCTGCTCGCTGCCTCTATTCTGCCGGCAGACAGATCAACTCCATATACCTTTCTTTCAGGAGCGCCTAAGGAAAGGATATTTGCAACGATACCGTTTCCACAGCCAAGATCAAGGATGTCCCCTTTCTCAGGCACGTATTTTATCATCTGAATCATGGGGGCAAGTTTTAATCTTAATAACGTATACATCTTGCTGACAAAGTCCTGAGAATAAATTTTAATGATTTCTCTCTTTATTGATTCAATATCTTCCGCAGTAAATGTTTTCATATCCTTCTATACAATGTGCGCCTGTCCCGGAATGCCTTTTCCACCACATAATTGTCTTTAATGTAATCCATCAATCTTGCAACATCACCATAATCATCTCTGTTATATTCTCTCATAAATTCTTCCATATTATAGTAAACCAGCAGGATATATCCCGGCTTTTCCTTACTTATCCCTTCGATAAATTCGTCCCTCAACTGGTCCGAAAGAGTATTATTATATAACCCCTTATTAAACAGGTACCAGGTAGATGTAAATCTTGTTGCCGAGCGAAGCCCGGAAAGATAGTGAATGATCGTATCTCCTCCGCAATTAATCGTACGGAGGGAATCGCCCGGCTGAGCATGCATTTTCAGATAATTTACTACATCATAATCGGAACGAAAAGAATACAGATGCAGTGGAAATTCATTAAATACCTCATAATATTGGTCCCTGGTTATCTTCCCTGTAAGGTATTGGATATTCCAGCGATAGTAGTCATAATTGCTGCCTAAAAAAACCACAAGGCTGCCGGCTAAAAAGACCCATAGCACAATAGCAATCATATTATTACGAGCGGCAATAATTGAGTCCTTCCAGCTGGATTCCATCTTCAGAAACTGCTTTATGCCATATCCCGTTAATACAGACAATGGTCCGAGAATTAAAAGAAAGTGATAACCAAAAAATTTCCCCTGTCCCCATATCATTATCAGTATGCCTACAGTCCAGGCCAAAACAAGGAAGGTTTCCCTCTTCCTTTCATGCGCCAGCAAATGCAACATTGCACCCAGTGAAAATACCCACATCACCAAGTTCTCGCTCATTACGTAAGTATTGCCTTCAAATGCATTGACCAGCATCAATCCCCTGGAAAGCTTGGCATATACCGAAGTATGAACAAAGACAGCCTTGTACATTATATAGAGGCTGTCATGTATCCAGAAGTAATAAAGAAACGGAAGTTGAATTACTAATGCCCCGAAAATCAAGCCTGCTGTTTTATACAGAGAAGACCTGAAACCACCTCCGTCATGGCTGAAGAATTCACTCATGACAATATATAAGATGAGAATCGGCAACATAATAACGGCAGTAATTTTCAAAACAACCGCCAAACCAATAGATACTCCGGCCCAGAAATAGAGATGCCATTTTCTGTTCCGGTCAGCCAGTAAGGAAAGAAGGATACCGGCTGCAATAAGCGGTGTCATAAAGACTTCTCTCTGGGCCAACTGCCAGTATGTTCCCCATGCGCCCTTCATCTCATAGAGACCGCTGAAGGCCCGGCCGCTTCCGAATAAAGCCGCGATAATCCCTGCGATAATTGCGCACTCCTTTCCATATAACAGCCTGGTCAGATAATAAACAATTATAACGGTCAAAATTGACGCTATAAAATCACCTAAATGAAGGGCCAGCATATTATTGCCGAAGATTTTTAACAGCACGGCATAAGCAAAAAACACTCCATAACCCGTACTCGAATACATATCCCGGTACGGCACTTTGCCGTCCAGCATCTCCTTTGCAATATATCCATATACCGCCTGGTCTCCCCCCCATGGCTGGAGAAAAGAAGGAAATCTTAATACAAACACCGAGAGCAGGATAAAAAACAGAATAGATATCTCACGGGCGCTGAATTTTTCACCGGTTATGTTTATCTGGAGTTGCGAGTTCATTTAATATTTTAAGATGAAATCCTGCTTACACCCTGTTGTCTGTAAACATATACAAACCTGTCGTCAGGGAAAGTCTTTTCAAGGAGGTAATTATTATTTATGAATGCATAAATATCAACGTACTCCTTAAAGGTCTCTAATGATCGGACGGTTATAATATACTTTGGGGTTTTTGCCTTTAAATCAGCCAGAAGCTCTTTCCTGTATTCTGCGGCCATATCTACCTTGCTGTGAGCATATTGCAATATAATCCATGAAAAGATGAATCTTGAAGGTGATTTTCTGTCGGTCAGGAAGTATATAACGCTTTCAATTCCGCCGAGGGAATATATCATGTCGTCAGGCTTCGTTTGGCTTTTAATATATTGAGCCACTTTATAATCAGCGGGAAAGGAATAGTCGTGATCAGGATAAGCACTGAAGAATTGATAATACTCATCCTGAGAGATCTTACCGGTTACATAATAGAAAAACTTTGTGTAATGCATATGATTGATTGTGGCAAAAAAAAGCAGGTTGGCGGCTAAAATAAAACCGACCATTGCCTTGCCTGTTTGTCCTGAGAAGAAACCGCGAAGATTGAAGTCCTGCCCGAATATCTTTGCTATCCCGTAGCCCGACAATATCGAGAATGAGGGGAAAATAATCAGATAATGATACCCGAAAAATTCTCTGTGACTGATCACATACAATAGAGATGCAGCAGCCCATAGCACAATCAATAAATTTTCTTTTTTGCGGTCGTTTAAAAGAATATAAATTGATGAGGCGAAACACAATAACCAGATCACAAAATTTTCTTTAGCCAGAAAAACGGTATGTTCAAACCCGATTCTGGCCATTACGAGATAATCATGCTCTACCTGGCCGTAGACAGAGGAAACGTATTTGAAAATTACATCAGTCATATCTTTCAACGCGCCCTTGGAAGCAAAAAATAAAACAAAGGGGACAATGGCAAGGATAAAACCCGATATCAGGGACAAATTATCACCTGCTAACTGCTTAACTGTTTTCCGTTCTTTATTGAACAGAAAACTCACATTCACGTACAAAATAATGCACATAAAAAACAGCAAGGCAGGAAACTTATATACAAAGGCCAGCCCGGACAATAAGCCTGCCAGGATCAATTTCAATGGATTCCTTGAGCCGTTTCCCGATTTATATATGAGATAAAAACTCCCCGCTATAAGCGGCACCATAAAAGACTCCCTCTGAGCAATATACCAGAATGTTCCAAATGCAGTGTCACCTGCGGAATGCATGCCTATACGAATGCCATTGGAAAAGAATGCATAGAGCAGCGCGCTGACACCGCCGACCTTATTGTCCCAAACCGTTCTGCCCAGCATAAACACCAATAAGGTTGTCAACATGGAGACTAATGTATCAGTAACAGGGATTGCGGCCATCGACAATCCGAATGTCTTGAACATCAATGCATAGGTGAAAAATATTGCCGGTGAAGCCATCTCCCAGTTATCTCTATAAGGGAGTTCTCCATTCAGGAGGCCCTTGCCGATTACAGACATAATACCCTGATCGGGGCCTATAGGCTGTGTCAGGGAAGGGATACGGATTATACCGGCGAATAAAATTATACATAGAACAAATAGCGCCTCCTTAAGGCTGATAGATACTTTTTTATTCCCGACGCTCATAAGATCAATCAAATATTTATTTCCCTGCAACTATATTATTATGTTGTCCCGGGCAGAAAGCTCTTCATTATCCTGATTTCATCTTTTGTAATACCGCCAAATAACAGCAATGAGACAATGTAGATGCACCCTGAGACAGGTATCAAATATATTAATTCCCAACTGTAAAATAAATGGATAAAAACCGCCATGACAATGCATGCAATTGACGGCTTAACAAATGGTCTCATAATCGGAAGCAGTATAAAATACCTGGATACAAGGTAGACAAAGGAAATCAAGCCAATTACCGCAGTAAGCACTTTGACAATAGCTGCTCCTATAAAATTAAAATAATATATGAAGATAATATTTAGTATCGTGCTGATTACAAAGTTAATCACAATAAAAACCACTTTTTCCTTTTGCCGGTCTATTGCAGTTAAAAGAGCGGAGAAAATGGCCTGGATAAATCCTGCGACTATTGTCCAACATGTAATCTTCAGAACTATGCCCGCGTCCTTAAACAGATCGGAATAAAAGAGGCTGACAACTTTATCCGCGATTGCAGCCAATCCAACGGCTACCGGCAAACTTAACAGGACAAGGTATCGAAGTATTGTTTCCGAGGTCTCTATCAGCTTTTCTTTGGACTCTATGAACAATTTGGATAAGACGGGCAGGATTGCTATATATATAAATGAAGACACACCAAGAATAAAGCCGGCTATCTTTGTTCCAGATGAGTATATACCTACCGCCTGGTCATCTTTAATAATTCCCAAAAACAATACGTCCTGCCAAAACAATACTTCGACCAGTATCAGAGCCGAAAAAAACGGCATTAATTCGCCCAAAAGATTTTTGTAATACGCCGGATTCCTGAACTTTATCCGCACAGGCCCTAATGTATAAGACGATACCAGAATACATGTAAAGAGATATATCAGACTGCTTATCGGAAATACAATCATTACCGCATCATAATTAAATCCGAGGTATATCAAAAGCAGACCTGCTGCCGTGTTTAATAATTTCAACCATATTCCCAGAAGGGCAACGCGGCCCATTCTTTGATAGCCGTTTAACTCTGCAAGAAATACATCAGCTATACTGAAAAAAACCCAGTAAACACCCAAATATCCTATGACCCTTAACTTCTGAATAGAGCTGTCCTGAAAGAACAATATAAGAACAGCCGCGGCAAGTAAAAAGATTATAACAATTGAAATTGCCCTTAATACGAGACAATCATAAAACAATTCTCTGCTGTCTGAATGGTCGCGGGCGATTTCACGAACAAGATAAATTGAAATGCCCAGATCAGCAAACACGGAGAAAACATATGTAAAGGAGAAAGCAAAAGAATATTCGCCTGTTGGGACTACGCCGAACTTACGCGCAAAATAGAGGAAGAACACGAACTGCAGGAGGTAACCGAATTTGTCGCCTACGGTCAAAAAAGTCGTATTTCTTAATATTCTTCTACCGTGGCTCAACTGAAACCTCTCTGAACTCGGCGTCACAATATTTTATCCCTATCCCTACAAAACCCTTTAAAATATCACCGTCATGAATTTCCATCCGGTTTGTTCCGTTTATTTGAAATCTGTGAATTCCGGAATCAGCGTCAATGCTGACCCGATAATCCTTCCCGGATTCAAAATCATAGTCCTGTTCTGCTAAGGTGCTCCATACACCTCTGAATCTTTTTATCAACTCTACTTTCTTCTTGAAGAGACAGAAATGATAAGAATAATAATTCCTTATATTTCTAAATAGAACATAAATGATTACTCCGCCCTCCGGGGGCTTAATACTATCTGTCAGTATGCTGAACCTTACCTGCAAAGTTAAATTATTCCATTCGGGTGAACCTATCACGGCTATGTTTTCACCGGTTTCAACTTCCGGTTCTTTGAGATATATGAGTCTATCGGATGACTTTAATTCCCATGTCCCGGAGAAGACTTCCCATCTGTCTTTTCGTATCATAAATTGAGAAAACCACTTATGCTTAACTGCCGGACTGGATAAGAGATCAATCTGAGAAACATTCATTCTGTTTAATCTATTAAAGCCTGACACTCGACCATGAATTCCGACTAATCTTAAATTACGCAGGTTACTTGCGAATTTTTTTTAATGCCAATCTGATGTTGTACTTCAATATAAACATGAGAAGAGAAACCGTTGCATTTAAACCGTAAGGACGCACTTTTTTAAATACTCTTGACCACATGTCGCACTGTCTTAAAGATGGATCGGCCAGCCTGTCAAAATATCCCAACCTGATGTGTATTTCATTATAAGTCTTTATCCTCGAATCTCTCGGATAATTATCTGTCTCAAAAACCGGATCAATATCGTTTGAACCGTATTGGAGCGCTCCCTGGATAGAACGAAGTATTTTCCCATTTGTCTGTACCCAGTCCCAGGCTTCTGTATGCGGATAGGGGATGAAATTAAACCACCATGCATCAATTCCATTTTCCCTGACAAAATCGGCCGACTTTAGATCCGCCTCTCTGGAACTGTACGGCAAACCTGTAATAAAGAAGCCGCCGACCCGGATTCCGGCCTTTTGAAGATGCTTGATTCCTGTTTTTATGTCTTCTAATTTTTCACCTTTATTAATTGCATTAAAAACTTCTTCGTCAGCATTCTCAATGCCTATCCATACATATCTGCATCCTGACTGCTTCATTTTGTCAGCCAAATCTTCATGAATCCTGTCTGCGCGGATTCCATTCTGACAGTTCCATGCAAGATTAAGCCGTTCTGAAATAAGAAGGTCACAGACCTTATCAACCCTTTTTAAATTCAGGGTGAAATTATCATCAACAACTGCGAAGCATGTATTTTTGTATTTCTCTTTTGTCTGCTGAAGTTCTTTAACAACGTTTTCCGGCGACCGATAACGCCACCTGTTACCCATAATCCTGGGCATGGAACAGTATGTACACTTATAAGGACAGCCTCTGCTTGTCAGGATAGGATATTCCGGTAAACGTCCGCCATTATCAATAACAGAACTGAAGTTGTCGTAACATGGAAAAGGAAGGCCGTCCAGATCATCTATTTTGCTGCTTTCGGGATTTTGTGCTACCTCTCCATTTTTCCAGTAGATAAGTCCCTTTATATTTCCTAAATCACTTTTTTCTTTTATGGCTCTGCATAACTCAACTATTGTAAATTCCCCTTCTCCCTGGACAGCAAAATCAATTTTGCTTTCCTTAATAAAATTCAGTCCGTCCAGGGTAATATGCGGGCCTCCTGCAATTGTCATGACTTTCTGCCGCTTAGCCTTTACAAGATCAAACATATGCCTTGCAATATCAGCTGTAAACGTCTTTACTGATATACCAAAAAGGTCAGGGCTAAATTCTTCCACAGCACGGATGACCCTTTCTTCCAAACTCTTGACCGGCAGTTCAGGATTTGGGTCGCCGCAGATTCCGATATCAATGTTATTCAGGTCAAGCACCCTGACTTCATGGTCGTCCTTCAATACAGCGGATAAATAACCCAGGCCCGTATTCAGCCCCTTATTCTTGCCCGGCGGATCTAATAAAAGGATCTTCATTACCCTGCCTTCCTCGACACTGCCAGATGCCACTTGGGGCATATTTTGGGTCCGTAATTCAAGTTCTTCATTATCTCAAAATCCATCTTTTCTAAAAGAGAAAAAAATTTATCTCTGGGATAATGTCTGACTATTTTCTCCCACCCCGGCAATACCCCCTGAAATTTTATTGTCTTCAGCCAGGTTAGGGGATTCTTCCCCAGATATCTGGGATAAAATATTGTCCATAAGGGATTGCTGTTTGTAGAATCCATAATTAATCTTCCCTGGTCTTTAAGGACGCGATGAAAATCAGCCAGCGCCAACTCAGGCCTCTTTAGATGACAGAGCAGATCCAGCCCCACCACATAGTCAAACGTCTTGTCCTTAAAGGGGAGATAGTGGGCGTCAGAGTTTACTAATTTTATTTTATTCAAATTGTCTGCACGCTCTATTGCAAGCTTTAACATGTCCGTTGAAATATCAACGAGAACAACATCGTTCCTGTCCGACCTGGCCAGATCCAGCGAGAGCCGTCCCATTCCACCGCCGATATCGAGAATAGTCCTGGAACCTTCAGACCCGTTAATGAGATTTATCGTGTCCTCTTTTTTCTGCTTATAAATTTTAGAAAAAGGGTTCCGTTTGTCCTCCGGTTTAAAGTGTTTAATATATTCTCCGGTTACAAATATTTCCCGGCTAAGCCCGGGGTCTTTTGATCTGCCGTTATTCCCCATTCAGAGTATTCAGTTTCCTCTTTGTTTCAGCCATTCGTCCTTTGTCTTTTCATAGTAAGACAAAAGTCTTAAGGCCACCTTTGAGACTTCAAAGTCCTGTGCCCGTTTTCTCGCCCCTTCAGAAATCCTGGTGAGACCTTCCTTGTCCTTCAGGGCATTTATCATTTTTTCAGCAAGAAGTCCGCTCTTCCCCGGTTCAACAAGATGTCCGGAAATACCATCTTCAATAATTTCGGCAAACCCGGAACCCGAAGAAGCAACTACAGGACGCCCAAGGGCCATCGCCTCTACACAGACAAAACCAAAGGCCTCCCATAAAGAAGGCAGGACCACCATCCTGGCTGAATTAACAATAGGGAAGAGGTCTTCATGTCGTAAATTCTCGAAAAAAATGACCCGGCTTATATAGCCGCCCAATTTTCGTGTCATGTACTCTTTCATGGGTAAACCCCGAAACCCGATGTCGGAACCGACAAACACTGCATAGAGTTTCGGAAACTGATTAAAAACAGAAAGAAGGGCCTCTGTCAGGATATGGACCCCTTTCCTCTCTTCAAGCCGTCCGAAATATAAGACATAATCCATATTAGCCAGATTGTCCGGAGCCGGTTTGTTCTCCCCGAGTTTTATCACCCGCGACAAGTCTACGCTGTTTGGTATTATCTCTACTCCTGAAGGGTCTATCCCCCATTTATCAACAACTGCATTTGCCATGGCCCTTGTAGATGTGAAGATACCGTCACTCCGCAAGGTCTGTGTTTTTTCCATCCAGTTAAAGAGTGGGCGGGGCCCCAAAAATACTTTACCGTTCATCTCTTCTATCAGAAAAAAAGGAGTGGCCAGTCTCGTGACAAGCGGGCACTTCTTCATCAGGGAAAGATAGAATGCTTCACTCCCATATTCACTCGACTGTACAATATCAAACCTGCAATTTATCTGAGAGACTTTTTTCGCAACTGCATAGGAATATCTAAAGAGCGCCAATTCTTTCAGTTTCATTTTGTAAATCCTGACCCTGTGGACCCGGACGCCGTTATCCTCATATGAATTATCAGAATTCTGCGTCGATGCTATCACATGGACAGTATGGCCAAGCCCGGCTAGGGCACCGGCCATATTATATGTATAGGTCCCTATTCCGCCAACATGAGTTTCAGGAGGATATTCCTGAGAAAAAAAACAGATATTCATTATTGACTAGACACTGCAGGAGGAGCAGGCGGCACGGCATCAGTGCCTGTTAATGTCAATCCGGTAAATGTTGTAACACTCTTTGCCGGAAGGACAGCCGTAAATACATTCCCATTAACTGCAATGCTTGAGAAAGCCTCCAGGTTCAAGGCATCAGTCGTAACATAAGGCGTCACAGAGCTTGTCGTGAGATTGTTGAGGCTGATATTTAATGTTTGCTCAATACTGTTTTTATTGATTGCTACTATTGCAAAGTTGCCTGATGCAGGATCTTTATAGGCCGATGTAAATACTCCTATTGCAGGCTCTGGAGTGCTGTCAATTCGAAGGTATCCAGGCCGAATAAAACGGCTGAAGTTACCTATAGTCCACAAACGTCTGGCATAGCTATATGTATCCCCGTCAATTTCGATTATCTTTGCGCCCCAATCTTTACCCCAGGACTTGCCGGTGGTCAGCCAATGCCAATTCCATGCACTGATCCCGGCAATAGTCATCCATTTATGAAGCCTTTCTGCCCAGAAGAGCCCGTCATCAATGCCTGGATCAGCGGGAGCGCCTGTTCCAAAATTGCCATTCTCTTCGGTTTGCCATACCGGCTTTTTTGATGACTTTGCACTGGACAATTGAAAAGGAGTTGCCGTCCAGTAACCATGAGCAGCAATGATATCAAGAATAGGCTCTGTAGCAGGATCTTTAAGTGTTGCCTTAATAAGATCGCCCCTCCACTTCATCTGTTCTGCTGCAATTACTTTTGCTTGTATGCCCTGCTGGTCCCAGACAGGCTTAAGACTATTTTTCAGAAAATCGTGAAACTGGAGCCCGGTCCACCGGCAAGATCGATATTTAGTTGTAAGGTCCGGCTCATTCTGCAGTGATACAGCAGAAATATCAATGTTGTATCGGGACTTGAAATCTGTTACCCAGCGGGCGAGAAATTCAGCAAAATCATTGTAAAAACTGACTTTGAGACTGCCGCCATTATTGATATCATTATTAGTTTTCATCCAGGCAGGCGGGCTTCCGACCCTGCCAAAATAATATGTGACCCCGCGCTTCTTTGCCTCGTTTAATAACCACGCATCCTTATCTTGAACTGTTATATCATAGTCATCAGGTGATAGCTCGAACTCGTGTGAAATATATACACGAACAATGCTTAAGCCTATGCCGTTGTTCACATCATACAGCAAGTCCAGTACCTCTTTCTGAGGGATAGCTGACATATTTTGAATATCACGTAAAGCTCCTGCTTCGCCGCCAAACCCGTCGATTCTCTGGTGGGTCACACTTTCATCAACAATTACTTGAGTCGCAGCGTTAACACTGCTGACAAAGCACATCATATAGAACGTAAACACAAGCAACAGTGAAAAAATAAATTTATTCAATAAAAATATCATGTTCGTTAAACGTAACATATAAGACTGAAGTTTAAAGGCCATGCCTTACAGCGAAGTTGAAGATTTTTTTGCGTATAGCATCCGGCAGATGTTTCATAACTACTTCCTTAATATAGTCTCTAGACAAGTCCTTTATTAAAAAAACCGGGGCCATAGTATCTGTGCCTGCTTCTTTTTTCCCTTTTTCATAAAGATAGGGGTCGAGGAAATTCAGCGGACATTTACAAAATTTAAAAGGGCATCGAATAAGTTTCTTATTGAATCTAACTTTATCATGTATCTTACCGATAGACCTGGATATATTAAAACAAGGGCTTATATATCCATAAGGGTTCACAACGCCGACATTGTATCCGGCATTGCATAGTTTCCCTTTCTGCTTATATGTTGTCGAATTTTTATCACTTTGACTCAAAATTTTAATTTCTTTCTCACTGTAGAAGTCAGGATATTTTTTCCCGTTGTACTCTCCGATAAAAGGGTCCAATCTCACGCTTATTCCTTTTTCCTGAAAATATTCTTTGTATTTTTCAACTTCATCCAAAAGAGGCGGATACGCTACTACATGTGCTGTTATATCGAAACCCTTTACTCTGCATAACTGGAAATTGTGTATATATTTTTCCAGCAAATTCAGTCTTTCCAATTCTTTAATATGTAACGATGCCTGAATATATAACACTCTTTCGGGATTAATTTTTTCAGAAAATTCTTTAATCTTCCCTGAAGTTAAGTTGGTGTTAATACCAATAAAGTGATTTCTTGTTATTTCAACACAGGCCTCGATCATATTTGGTATCAAAAACGGTTCCCCCCCGCCGGTAAAACTGATTCTAAACACTTTATTGGTTTCATTGAGGGCTTTTGTTATGGCAAAAGTATCTATTCTGGAGATTTCGGAGCTTTTTTTTATGGGATTACTAAAACAATATACACAATTTAAGTTACATCTGTACGTGGGAATCCAATGCAGCCAGCAATCATAATCCCGATTTGCTTTTTGTGTATTATTCGTACTAATAACAGCCTCCCTTATCAGCGATTATTCTTGCATACCTGGCAACCGTATATGGTTTTACATTGATCATTTTTTTTGAATTTCCGCCATCTGCACAAAACCGGGCAATATCGTACAACCTGCTGCCCCTTTTCCAGAACTCACCGCTGAATGTCCATAAACAGGAATCTATGGTGCTCACGATCCAGCCGGGCTTATTTCCTTTGAGGAATCTCTTTTCCGATTTCTTCAAGTCCGTTACATCGTTAACAGTCTCAAAAGGGGTCCAGCCGTCCCACTGACCTGAAGTATAATTCAAGGCTATAAAATCTTTATCAATATATAGTGATTGAGGGTCCATGTTGAATCCCGCCTTGCTAAACATGTACTTGAGTCCGGAAGATCTCACAGCATCTATAACGTCCTTTTTAACAGGTCCTGCCTTATAAAATTCATAAGGCCGATACGCTTCAAAATACTTCATCAAACCGTACTCTTGAACCAGCCGTCCAATTTTTTCAACATACCTTTGTTTTAAAGAATCTAATATTCCAGGATCAGAAGGGGAATCATCATTGAATTTTTTGTCTCTTCCATGAAATCTGACCTGGACGTAAGGAGGATACTTTAAAAAACGAACAACGTTCGGTGTCTCCGGCCAGTTCAGTTTTTCAAGATCAGGATCCATGGTTGCCCACCAGCCCTGCGGCATATACTTTTCATTTTTTGCTCTTTCCAAAATCCTTGATAACCCATTCTCTAAATCTTCCTGCAACCTCTCTTTCGTCATATACGACTCTATACCCACACCTATTCCGCAGCTGCCGAGCACAGGTTCAACTAAAGGATATACTCCGCCTTGTTTCAGAGGGACCGTAAGTAGTTCGAAAGGAGAGTGCATCATATATTCGTAACTCTGGGCTGTTATGACTAATCCGCATCTTAAACCGGTCATTGCGATCAAGTCCACAAGATTATGAAAATTCTCAACCTCGCGTATCATTCCGCTCCAGAACATCAGGGATATTAAAATACGCCCCTGAGCGGCAAATTGACTCAGCTCTTCATCGCTATATTCATCATCATAAAACCCCTCGTTATGTCCATTTGTGTCCCAACTATATTCCGCATGTTTCACCGACTGAAAAGGAGGACGACACGGATCAATAACCTGGAGGCACTGATTCAATTTAGACAACTCAAAGAAATCCCTGTCGCTGTATTGACGGCCATAAACAACTTTTCCTCTGGAGGAAATCAAATGGCCTAATTGAGACACTATCTTTTCCTGAGGGACACTATATATAGCTATAAGATCATCTTCACATGCTGTCGGCACCCAATGAGCTGCCAGCGTCGGATCACCCAGTATCCACCCTTTGACTTTATTGTCCCATCGCCGTGC
>CAYMUX010000001.1:0-17041 GCA_964393845.1 uncultured Nitrospiraceae bacterium | reverse complement strand
AATTCGTTCTGTCACGCTAAGATAATCATCATCCTGTCTTATTTGATCGACAACCTCAACGTCATATCCGTTTTTCAACAGCTTACTGACTACGCTGTCATTTACATATAAGCAGAATATTTTACCTCCCTCACGGTGGAGCCTCGCCAGTTCTTCATCCGTAATCGAGTCAGACACCCCGATTGCCTGGCGATAATAAATATCCGGATACAAATACGCATCCAGTCCTGACAGAGTATTTCCAAAGTTGGACCCTGTCATAACAATATTTAATGGCAAGGCGGCATCCAGATAATCAAAGGTCTTTTGGTAAAGAACGCTTATTTGATCTGAGACAGCTATTACAGGAATGTCCAGATTTTTTATACTTTTTGAAAATATAGTCTCTCCGGTAGAGACAATAGAAACATCAAAATTATGAAGTATGAAATAAAACTCCTCAAAATGCCTGTCTCCGCAGACAGTGCCCCCTGTCAACTGCCCTGTTGCCAGATTTCTTGAATCCCCTCCGGGAAAATGAACCCCCTGGTGATAGCTGTCATAATAGTTATCAAAAAGACAGTTCTTCGTTTTTGCAAGCCAGGCTAACGTAGATGCAATTAAAACATTATCCGGACGGTCCAATTTAGAAAGATATAATATTAATTTCTTTTTCATTGTATATGCTTTTACTCACCAAAAGCTGAAAGCATCAAATGAACGTTCAGGACGCCTTCTTTTGCAAATAATACTTGTAATGCCCTATTATGAAACCCAACGTACCGTAAAGATAATATAGAAAATGGAAAGGAATTACCTTCAGCGTGAACATGGGACCTCTTTTCTTCAGGTAAAAACTATAGAATTCATGATTCATCATAAAAAACATGGCCAATAAAACAGGAATTATTAACACAAACCATATAGACATTGCTGCAACAAAAACAGAAGCTATCAATAAAATAACTACTACTGCACTCAACTTGTGTTCGGGTTTGAGGTTAAGGTCATTAGCAGATTGTTTGTTGCTGAGAATTAATACTGTCCAGGGGATGGCCCTGTCAAATAGATCGGATTTCAATAAATAGGAGAAGGAATACTGCTTGAGATGCTTGACAATTAATCCCTTATCGAGAAGGATCTTATGATTTTCAGCTTGCAGTCTGTAACCAAGCTCAATGTCCTCCATCATCCTGCAGCTCTCGTTGAACATGCCGATTTCAAAGAACGCTTCTTTTTTGACTGCGCCGCAGGCGGTCCAGAACGTTGACGCCTCCTCTCTCGATGTCTGGTGAATATAATGATGAAACAGGTTCTTGTATTGCGATAAAAAGTTTGAACTGTCCGGCTGGTCATCGTATGTGCCGAAGAGGGCCGATATCTCCTGATTATCTTCAAAATGTCTGTTTACTTTATCTAGAGTATCAGGATAGATTGTTACATCTGCGTCAATAAAAAGCAGGATATTCCCCCGTGCGGCTTCAACGCCTCTGTTACGGGCATAAGCAGCCCCCCGATGTCCATCCAGGTGAATTATCTTGGCATCGAAAGATTGGGCTATCCTAAGTGTGTCATCATTTGAACGATCATCCACAACAATACACTCGAAAGACGGAAACGATGACTTGAAAATGCTTTCCAGACATCGCCCGATTGTTCTGCCGCCGTTATAAACCGGAATTATTATGGAGATAAATTGATTTGTCACTCCCATCTCTTATGCTGACTGTTCAAAATTTTTATGAAGCTATAAAGCTAAATCATGACAGATCGATTCAGTAGCCTGAACTTTATCAGACCTGCGCATGAACCGGCAAAGTGGAATAATTCTATAAAAATCAGAAAAGGGGAAATTGTAATTATATCTATAATGTTCTTCCTTCCAAAGATAATTTCATCTCTGAAAAGACCGGCAGAGAAAACAATAAAAAGAACAAGTGAAAAGTATAATAAGCTTAAGTTTATTGCAGCAAAAGGAATAAATAATAAGGCAATAAGAAGGACAAAATGTCTCTTGAGCATAAAGAATTTATTCTGTTTCTTCCGATACCAGATGGAGCTGACGCCACGCAAATATTTTTGCCTTAGTAAAGAGCGCAGCTTCGCCTTATGTTTATGATGAACAATTGCCTGGGGGTTAAAATAAATTTTATACCCGTCCCCGATCAAATAGTCACACAACAGAGTCTCTTCATATCCGTACTTGATTTCGTCATTAAATAAATATTGTCTCAATATATTACCGTCGAAGGACATATTGCAGCCTTGAATATAGGATACGTAACCCTCTGAAGCTGCTACATGATTGAGTCCTCTGCTGGAGCGTTTCCAGATATTGTCTATACGGGCATCAAGTATCTTGCCGCCGACAGCTGCTACTTTTTCTTGATCATAGATCCTGACTAATTCAGATATCCATTTGCAGTCAGCTACGCAATCCGAATCAGTGAAAGTGATTATCTCTCCTGATGATTTTCTGATGCCGGCGTTCCTTGAACCAGCAACTCCGAGATTCTTCTCATTTGTTATATCTATTAATTTCAATTCTGTTTGTCTCTTAAAACGCTGTAAATATTCCAGTGTCCCGTCAGTAGATGCATCGTTGACAACAATAATTTCTTTTTCACTGTAATCCTGCTTTTCAAGAGAGTCCAGGCACTCCTTCAGATCATCCCCGGCATTGTAGGTAATCACAATAATAGATACCTTCTTTAACATTATTTCAGGTTTTTATTGGCTGCCGTGAGGGAGTGCGGACTTTTGGTCCCGTTTTGTCAGCAATGCAGTGTAATATCCTAGAGCAGTGGCTGCCTGTGAAAGAGTGATTAACGAAAATGCCATGAATTTTTCTTTAAGGCTGCTGTATTTTTTTATTATTGACACATAAAAATTAACATAACTTGTTGAAGACAGGTATCTCTGTTCCGGATATCTTGTATAAATATTATATGCGGCCGTCCCGTAGTTATAGTTTTTTTTCACAAAAGACCTGAATGTCAGATCTCTGTCATGATACACCAAAATATTTTTATCTAACCTCATCCTTCCGCCGGCCTTTAATATTTTTATATTTAAATCCCGGTCCTCCCCGGAAGCTTTCTTGAATTGATCATCAAATCGGCCTATCTTCTCCAGGATGTCCTTTTTATATCCCGCATTACATGTAACCAGGAAAGAACTATAATCTTCAGATGAATATTGTTCCAGATACCAGTTAAAGAAGTCGGCGTTGACCCTGCAATAAATACTATCCGTCGACTCGTTGATTACATATCCCCCGATCCCGTCAAAATCAGGATATTTGTCCCACGCCCTTATGGTAGCATCCAGCCAATTCCTTGTCGGCAGACTGTCATCATCAAGAAGCAGTATTATCTCTCCCTTTGCCTTATCGATCCCCAGATTTCTTGCCGCTGCCGGGCCCTTATGGTTTTGGAACAGATACGTTATATCAAGTTCACCGTCAGCAGAATTTATGTCCCGGACTACTTCAGTCTTTCCACCGTCATTAACAACTATAACTTCAAAACACTTCTTATCCGCCGACTGTTTACTCAATGCTTCAATGCATTGCCCCAGCACAGAGGTTGTGTTATATGTTGGGATGACTATCGAAAATCTTGGATTATTTGTACTTGCTTGTTCCAAAATGGATAAATTCGGAAAGTAGTTACTTTAACCCAAATAATGCATCTATTGGGTTAATATAAAATTTCAATTAATTCCTGAAATCGACGATCTTGTTATATATCCATCCGACCAAAGCTCCGCTGAGAGTCCCGATGGCAAAACCGTAAATAAACCCGACAATGCTTCCTATAAATGAGACTTTGTATCCAATAAAGTATTGGCTCAGCAGCCTCAAGTGCGGGCCGACAACATACTTTCCGCTTGGATCGACGTGGCCACCTTTGATTAGAAGCCAGTTTGTTGCTATAAAAATAGCCAGCCCCATCAAAATGCCAAGTATCAACCCCATTACCTTGGCATTAAGCCGGAGGATGCCGCTAAAAATTTTATCTTCCTCTGAAGATTTAGCTTTTGCCATTTTCAAGCCTCCTCAATTCGCTTTAAGTGTTAAAAATGATCCAGGAAATCCCCAAAAGACAGCATCTCTCTCTTCTTTTTCACCCTATATATATAAAAGGCAAGCGATACGTTTCTAAGATATGCAAAGAGCCACCCGAATAAAAAGCCCCAGCCGAAACTATAACTCAACCCTATAAACGCGCCTTTGACCGACACAGAGTACCCTGCAAAATACTGTGAGAGAAGCCGAAGATTAGTGCCTACGAAATCTCCGCCCTTTAATACCAGCCAAAGAGTAGCAATGAAAATTGACAAACCTGACACGGCGCCTAAGGCAGAGGCAAAGGCAAGCTTGTCCACTTTTGCAAAGGCCCGTATAATGACTTCATCAGGGATTAGTTCCTCGGATATTTCAGTTTTTTCCTCTATCTTTTCTTCATGATATTCCTGCTCCACATTTACGTTCCATAGGTCATGCTCTGCTCCATAAATATTCTCAACTGCCAGCATCGCAGTTAACATGGAGTGGTCCTGATTGTTGTACCTGTGCATACCGTTTCTTCCCACAAGTTGAAGGTTGCTGATTCCCTCTGTAAATACTATTACAATGTCCAGCATCTCACGATATGTTGAATCATAAGCCGGATACGCCTTTGGCATCCGCACAACACTTCCATCTTCTACATCCGATGCCTTGAGAAGCCTTAGCGTCTCCATTTCTTTCTTTCCAAGCTCGACCAGTTCCTTGTCCGGCATGTTCCAAAGGTCATCTCCCTCAAAACAGAAATACTCCAGGCCAAGGCAGGTCTTATTCGGGTCCGGGACCATATGCGGGCTCCAGTTTTTAAAGTTCTGTATCCTGCCGAGCCTGACACTCGGATCGTGAATATATATCCAGTTGTCCGGGAACAAACTGGGCTTATTAACAATCAAAGCGACTGTAAGAAAGTCCCTGTAGTTCAGGTTATTTGCGGCCTTAAGAACTTCTTCGGGAACAGCCGGTTTCATTTTCTGCATTAATTCCCTGACTGGCATACTGCTGATAAAATCGGTCCCATAAAATATCTCTTTCCTCCCGTTTACACTTACCTCTAACGCCTCTATCTTTTTATTTTTATCGTCCCAGAGAATTCCTTCAACGTCAGACCCCAGGCGGACCTTTGATCCTCTTTCCTGAACAATATCCGATACAGTCTGCCACATCATGCCGGGTCCATATTTGGGATAATCAAAGGCATCTATCAGTGTCTTTATTACAGTTTTCCCCGTTCTGTCCTGATTCTGCTTTATGAGTGCGTTCCTGATAGCGCTGATAAGCGACAGCCCTTTGATCCGCTGTGCCGCCCATTCAGCCCTTATTTCACTGCAGGGTATCCCCCACACTTTCTCAGTGTAGGTTTTAAAAAATGTATTGTACAATCGCTTCCCAAACCGGTTTGTAACCCATTGTTCAAACGTCTCTTCATTTTTATATGGGAACATATGTGAATACAAGTAACTTAAGAGAATCATGGAACTGTTCCATATACCTAACCCAAACAGTGCATTAAGGGGACGGAGGGGATAATAAAAGAACTTCTTATTATAATAGATACGCGATAAGCGCTTTCGATGGAGCATATCCTTTTCGAGGACCTCTTTCCACATATCCGCTGCTGCCTGGATCTTGGTGAAAAATCTGTGACCGCCAATGTCGAAAAGATAGTCCTTATAATTAACTGTTCTGGAAATTCCACCGACCACCTCGTCTTTTTCCAGCACAACGGATTCCCCTCCGCGCTTGGACAACTGATATGCAGCTGTCAGTCCAGCGGGTCCGCCGCCAATGATAATGACTTTTTTATTATTATGTCTTTTGAATGGATCTTGCATATTGTGTCCGGTTCTTAATGTGCAGGATTACTGCCTGATAAGTCATTGTTGACTGCCGGGTGTCGCGGCCAAGTACGGCTCCGCCCTCTCAGTCACATAATGCATAATGACATTCCAGAGGTGTATTCAGGTTTTATCTGTCTTATCCGAACCAGCAGGTTAAAAAAAGTATTTGTGCAACCTTTTCTTAACTGGTTCTTTGCCGTACCTTATACATACCTTTCAGATACAGTTGATTTGCCGGTATTATCTATTTTATTGAGTACTCAAAAAAGGTCCTGATTAAATCCAATCTCATCTGCTGCTTAATTTACTGTTCACGCAGTTCAGCATTTTCCCCAATAATTCCACTTTCTCAGACAATGGTTTTTCTTCATCTATTTCAAGATTAGAAACATTTTCCTCAAGCCGACCTATTCTTTCTGATAACTGTGCAATTTCTCTAAGACTTTTCTTGATTGTCTCCTCAAGTTGAATAATTCTAAGCGCAATGTCCCCGGCCAGCGCCCGATAGTCCGAATTCTCATCTTTCTTGACTGATACTGAGACATCTCTGTCCTGATAAATATTGCTATAATCTCGTGCTTCAATATCCTGTACCACTTCACTGATAATGTCAGCGCTTACCTCATTTTTCCCCTCGACAAAAGATGTCAGCAGAGCAAAATCACACAAGATATTAATAAGGCGTGGAATACCTCTGCTGAACTTGTAAATAAGCTCAGACATATTTCCCTGAAATGTCATTACATCAGGATTGCCGGCAATAGCAAGACGGTGTTTTATATATTTGATGGTTTCATCGATTGTCAGAGGACTGATGTGATAATTAATATTAATACGCTGACGCAGCTGCATCATTTCCGGAAGCATAAGAGTCTTATTCAGCTCCGGTTGTCCAACCAGTATTATTTGAAGGAGTTTCGCCCTGTCTGTTTCAAGATTTGAAAGCAGTCTTATCTCCTCCAATAAGTCAGCGGAAAGATTCTGTGCCTCATCTATTAACAATATGGATTGTGTATCTTTTGAATATTGAGCAATGAGAAATTCATTTAAGTCACTCAATAATCTGGTTTTATTTTTCCCCTCTGTATCCAGACCGAAATCTTCATTTATCATTGATATCAGCTGTTCTGAGGAAACCTTCGTATTGTTAATTCTTGAAAGTTTGATTGACCAGTCGAGGTTTTTTATAAGATTTCGAATAACTGTGGTCTTTCCGGAACCGATTTCACCGGTAAGAAGAATAAAACCTATTTTTTCTTTTATACCGTAATCAAGGTAAGTAATTGCCTTTTTATGTGTGCTGCTCTGAAAAAGAAAATCCGGGTTAGGCAGCAACTCAAAGGGCTTGCATTTGAAAGAAAAATGTTTTTCGTACATAGTTACAACCTAGAAAGTCACTTTCGCCTGCAACCAGACAATACTGTTTCTATATCTATCAGTCACGTTACCCGGACTTCTTTTTTTATACCCGCTATACCTGTAGCCAATGCCTGTAGTAATGTCCTTGGTCACTGTATAATCAAAACTTGGTCCAACGCTGTATTTGAAGACTTTATCATCTTCGGGTAAGAATTTCTGATTTTCTCCCGATCCATTAACTTTTAAGGTCAGCCTTTCAGATATCGGGCGGGATATATCAACAATAGCTCCAATAAGCACATCCTTTCTGTCAGTGATCAGATATTTGTCGACTGAATGGTATGGTTTTAGAGATATCTTAAATTCCTTGCCTGATTCAAAATCCAAATCAACTCTCCGGCTCTTGTATGGTCCCGAAGTAGGTGAGTCATGAAAAGAAATGCCGTACTTAGCGGTTAATGATGTGTCCGGCGCGATTTTCAATATATAGTTCGTGCCGACGTTCCAAAAAAAAGTATGCATATTGTTACGAGATTCATAATCAAACCATGCGTTCCCCACTTTACCATTAATCCCGAACTCCGGCCTAATTTGATAATCTGCGGCTACAGAGCCCTGATGCCTGTTATATTTCTCTTTGCCCGGCACCTCTGTGCTGTCGGGACGATATGTATAGTAATCGTACTTCACCTCTCCGTTTATTTTTGTCGTGAACTTCTTATTCAATGTCAAAAAACCGGAATGGCTTTCTGAATCAACAGTATCACCTCTATACCAATTATTAGTGTATATATATCCAATTGTTGTCGTTAAAGTGGTCGTCAACGGCAAAATTGTATAAGGAGAGACAGAGAATATATTGACGTCAGTCTTATTTGTAGAGTAGTTGTCCTCGGCAGTCTTCCTTCTAACATCTATTGCGGTCCTCTTTAATGTATCGGAAGCATCAATATAGATTCTGCTAAAAGGCCTGGCCTGGGCCTTTAATTTAATATCTTGGATCTCCCTTAGGTCCAAATCATTTAATTTCTTATGATCACTGTAATACCTGAAATTCAACTTATAATCAAGTGTAAGATCAAATGATTGGTTCGGAGCATATTCTAAGTTGACTGCCGGGGAAACCGTCGTTATGAAATCGTCTTCCTCACCGCTATCCTTCAGAAATACGTTGTCATTATATGTTTCCCGGATACTTACACTTGGCATTATTGAAAATTTAGCAAATGAGAATGAAGCTGTTGAAATCAAAATTACTATTATTATACCGGCGATATTAAGCTGTTTCATCTTTCCCCTTCTTTTGGTAGTTGTAATAATATGAATAATGTCCTTCAAGGTTTGCTGAAAGCGTATTATTAAATACAACACCCAGGATATTTAACCCCTTAATCAAGTTCAATGAATTTTCAATCGTCTTTTTCTGAGCACGTCCTTCCTGGACAACAAATATTATTCCATCAACATAAGAGCCTATTGATATCCCTTCTGAGAAAGACAGTATCGGCGGAGTGTCGATGATAATATATCTGTCCATATATCTTTGTTTAAGCTCTTTAATAAGAGATTTCATTTTCTTGGAAGAAATGAGTTCCACCGGATTTTCAACTCTTCTGCCTGCAGGAAGAATTGCCAGTTTACCGATACCTGTCTTTATCAGAACTTCAGATACATCAATATCACCGGTAAGATAGTCGGACAGACCATATTTATACTTGATCCCGAGATATTCATGTATCATGGGTTTTCTGAGATCTGCATCAACAAGGAGAATTGAATGATCTATCTCCTGGGCCAGCGAAACTGCAAGGTTAATAGCGGTAAGGGTTTTCCCTTCAGAATCAACAGAACTGGTAACCATAATAGTATTTAAGAAATCAGCTTTGGTCTCCCTCAGCACCATTGATTTCAGTCTTCTGTACTCCTCGGCAACATGAGAATCAGGCTGGCTAATCGTTACAATATGAGCATTATTAACCTCTCTCAGCTCGACTTCTGCAGTCTCAACTTTTTTATAGATATGCAGCTGATCACTTTTATCATCATAATCGGATTTTCTCATTTTATTCGCTTTTGCCAATGCTTCTTCGAGTTTACTCATTTCATCTCCCTATGCTCATAGATATCGGCTTTTAAAGATGTTGCTCATAAATTCTTCTACATATGTAAGGCCTAAGAGCTCCATTGCAAAAACTCCCAGGATGCATATCATATATAGGCCTGCAATACTATACAACCAAATGTCCTTCTTTTTTATCCTGATCAGATCTTCGGCAGTCTGCATCCTTGGTATTGTTGCAAGTACAGGCAGCCCCAATGTTTTAAGGTCTTCAAGAGTTTTTATAGAATTATCAATATAATCCAGCAAAAAAACCACTCCAAAACCGCCAAGCAAGCCCAACGCAATTCCAGCAAGAATCAGCAGTAGTCTGTTCGGGCTGACAGGCATAGTCGGCAGGATCGCCGGTTCAATAATCCTGAATGTAGTTGCTTTGTCCTCTATCTCCATCTGCTTTGAGACCTCGGACTGGCTAAGTCTTATCAATAAGCTTTCATACACACTCTTATGAGAATCCCGGCCCTTTATTAGATCCGAGAGTTTCTTTTTACTCTCAGGTATGTTTCTTAATTCTCCTTCTTTCTTTTTAATCAATTCATTTAAATTCTTATTCTTTGCAGTCAGGGACTTGATCTCTGCCTCTATCTCTATAACCTTTTGTTTAAGCTCCTGGTATACGGTATTGACTTCGTTGGCTTCTGATTCCGGCTGTTCACGTGACTGTACCTCAGTTTGGACAGACTGCTGCTGCTTTAAAGCTTCTATATCGGCTTTTATTTTTATGACCTCAGGATAATTTTCCGTATAACTTACCAATAATTGTTTAAGTCTTTTTTCAAGGGCTCCGATCGTTCCACCAATATCTTTTTTGCTCATAGTCACTATAAGCTGTTTCTCCCCTACCAACTGTCCCTGAATGCTGTCCTTTGTTGCAGTCAATTCATTTATTTTTATCTTTATCTTTTCAATCTCCCCTTCATAATTCTTCATCTCATTAATAATGGAACGTTCATCCATATCCACATATATCCCCTGTTCCTGCCTGAACTTGATAATTTCATCTTCTCCCTTATCCATCTTGTCCTTAAAAAAATCCACCTGTCTGTCCAGAAATTTAGTGGCATCATATGCTTCTTCCCTCTTTGCAAATATATTACTTTCTACATATACACTGACGAGATTATTAACAAAATCCATAGCAAGAGCAGGGTTTTTATTTATGAACGATATGTTTATAAGGTTATTTTTTTTTACATCTATCTTTGTATTTTCCTGAAACTTCATTATCATCGTTTCTAATGCTTTATCATCCTCAGCCCGCGAATCCAGATCAAGTTTACGAAGCACGCTCAGGATAAGGCTTCTGCCTAGCATAGTATCCCTGAGCACCTGGATCCTGGATCCCATCGAAGGTGTTATAGCTATCCCTTTAACAAGCTGCTCAATAACATTGCTCTCTATAAATACGGTACTTTTAGCTTCGTACTTCTTGGGGATAAAGTAACTTCCCCAGACAATTGCAGACATAAGGATCATAGATACAACTGTAAAGAGGTATCTCTTCTCAATGATTAATTTTATATACCTCACAAATTCTGTTCGCGGCGATTCCATTATCTCTCCTTAGCTATTTAAAATATAGTTTCTTTTACAATCACAAAATCACCAGGCTCAATTGTGATATTCTCATTCATATTACCCTTCATCAGGTCTTTCGCCCTGACAGAAACTTCTAATCTTTTTCCATCTTCCTTCTTTCTCAGTATCTTTACATCATTCTCTTTTGCAAATTCCGTAAATCCACCGGCAGATAAAATAATATCAAGGACGGTAAGTCCTTTCCGATATGGTATAGTTGTAGGTTGTTTTACGGCGCCTACTACAACGATCTTCTTTTCAAAATTATCGGGAATAAACAGCATGTCATTAGTTTCAAGCATAATATCCTGACTAAAATCCCCTTTTTCAAAAAGCTCGATAAAATTTGTCTTTATCTTCTCTTTATTTCTCACCAAATATGAGTTTTCCAGATCTGCATTGTCCATTGACCCTAACTGGGCAAGAAATTCAAGAAGAGTTGTTTCCCGTGTGAGTATCTTGACCCCTGAAGGAGTACCCCTTCCAAAAACAAAGACCCGTGAGTTAGTCATTTGAGTCACAATTACAGTGACAATGGGGGTCTTAACTATTTTTACCATTTCTTTTTCAAGGGCGCCTGTTAATTGCATAGGAGTTAATCCTGCTACTTTTATTTCACCTAGCGCCGGAACGGATATTTTACCGTCTGGTCTTACTATGGTTGATATGCTAAGTTCAGGACTCCCCCATACTGATATCTGTAGAGAATCACCGCCTCCAATCACATAATCACCGGCAAAGACATTATTAAATGAGAACAAAACAAAAAAAACAATCAGACACCCGATCCTCTTCACATTCCCTCCTATCTGTATTTTCACACTATAGTAACGGCATTAAATTAAAATACATCTTAAGCATTTAATTAGCTGTAATATAAAGGAAATATCATATTTTAACTTAAGTTATTTATTGCCGTTACTATATCATCAGTTTTTATCGCTAATATTATAAGAACATGAATTCTAAATAGTAAAATAAGTTACATTTCATAATCAGTTAATTCCTGAATCTTTCATTAATATGTGATGCGATCATATCGCATTATTTTTAAAGGTTAATTTTTTTCCTACAATAAATGTTAGTTTGATTTCGGAAAAATATGAGAAAAACTTAAATCTATACACCTTATCTTCCCCCCCGTCCGGATAAAATAACTTTTATAGTGTCCAAAATAATGAGAAGGTCTAGAGAGATTGACTGATATTTAATGTAGTAAAGGTCATATCTGAGTTTCTCTATAGCATCTTCCATTGAATCCCCGTACTGATATCTTACCTGCGCCCATCCGGTTAAACCCGGTTTAACGCAATGTCTCTCCGAGTAATAAGGAATTTGCTTTTTCAGAGATTCAACAAAAAATGGTCTTTCAGGTCTTGGTCCAATAAAACTCATATTACCGGAGATGACATTGAATAACTGGGGAATTTCATCAAGACGCGTCTTTCTTAATAATTTTCCTAAGTTAGTAATCCGGATATCCCCTGATTGAGACCACACCGGGCCCGAATGATCTTCTGCTCCATCAATCATGGACCTGAACTTATAAAGCGTAAAATTTCTTTCACCCTCTCCTACTCTTTTTTGTTTAAATAATACAGACCCTCTGGAATTCAATTTTATTAAAATAGGGATAATAATTAATAATGGCAGGGCCACTACAATGCCTGCTGATGCTAACACAACGTCAAATATTCGCTTTATATAACGTCTAAAGACTGTAATTCTGAATCCTTCTGAAAAGATAAGGTGACTTGGATTCATATTCTCAATAAGCAATTTCCCGGTCAACTGCTCATAAAAAGAATGCCCGTCAACGATATCTATCCCCTGCAGTTTGCAATTAAGCACCTCCCTTACCGGAAATGTTCCTCTTCTCTCACTAAGAGACACAACAATCTTTTGGACCTTCTCTCTTAATGCAACAGCAAGAAGACCATCTCCATTGCCGACTACAGAATCAGCCGGCACGTGAATCGGTTCACCTATACAATTGACATAACCTGACAGAGCAAAACCATTGTTGTTCGAGCTAAGTATTGTCCCCATGGTCTTAGCGATGGGACCCGTTCCAAGTATCAGAACTTTCTTGGCAACAACTGGTAATTTCAGTAAGAAATCATAACTTATATGCCACACTGTCTGAGTCAAAATACTGATACAGAGGGATAAGAATAAAATCCCTCTTCCAATCTGAATATAAGGAACAAAGTAATAAAATGAAGCAAGAACAAAAGATGCAAAAAATCCGGCGAAGAGAATTGTTAAAAATCTTTCCTTTCTACCGTCTCTTTTCTCAATATTATAGAGATCCATGAAGAAGCACATAAATACAATGAATATAGTGAAAGCTGCGGCCTTCGGAAATAACGGATCATACTGTTTTATCAGAGAGTCATAGCTCCCTACGCTAAAAAGTCTTAGATATGCGCCGGCATAAACAGAGAAAAGAGTAATTACTATATCTCCGGCAATCAATACGACGTTTTTTCGCGCAATAACATTCATTTCTTTTTTATACCTTCTAATGCCATTTGCGCATTTTTCATTTCAGGAAAATCAGATTTACTGCCCGAATGGATTGCGTTCTTAAGCTGCTCTTCAGCCTTATCAACCATTCCCTTCTTTAAATATGCGAGACCCAGATGATACCTGATGCTCGGCTCATCAGGAAGATATTTTGTCGCTTCTATAAAATTCTGTAAGGCATTGTCATAATTTCCAGCCTTATAGAACGCCCATCCTAATGTGTCGATGATCCGACCATCCATGGGCGCAGCTTCCTTGGCCTTTTGCGCCATATCAACGGCCTCATCAATCGGGCCATAACCTTCTATATATAAATATGCAAGATTATTCAAAGAAGGGACATATGTTGGAGAAAGCTCCAGGGCTTTTTTATGCTTGCTGACAGCAGTCTTTTTATTCCCCATCATTTCCAAAATACTTGCCTGAAGGAAATAAACAGTTGCATATTTTGGGTAAGACTTTTCAAGTCCATTAACGATCTCCATAGCCTTTTGAAAGTCATTCATTGCAATATATGTTTTTGCCAGTGTTACGTGCGTTAAAATATTGTTGGGTCTTATCTTCAAAGCTTTTCCCAGCGATTGAATGACGTCTTGAAACCGGCGTTCAGCAATATATACTTCAGCAAGTATTAGATATCCTGCATCACTATCAGACGTCAATGACACGATCTCTTTTGCAGTTCTCTCTGCTTCTCTGAAATCTTTTTTCTTTATATAGAGATTTGCAATTTCTCCTAATATTGTTATTCTGTCAGCTGTTTTGTCTGCCGACAAACCTTTTAATTCCATTATTGCTCTGTCATAGTCCCCCTTTGCAGCATAAACACCCACAATTCTTTCTGCGCCTATTTTTGCGGAATAACTTTTTAATTTCCTATATACCTCAATCGCCTTATCGTAATCTTTGCCGGCAAGATATATGCGTCCCTTCATATCCAGAATGTTAATATTATTCGCTTCAATACCCAATGCCTCATCAAGCACTTCAAGGGCTTTGTCAGTCTTATTTTTCCGTTGATAATACCCGGCAAGAGATATATAGGCTACTGTGTCCTTCAGCTTCGTTGCCCTGTCATAATAATAAAGCGCCTCTTTCTCTTTTTTATCCGATTCCATAATTTTTGCCAGCATAAGCATGGCAGTAATATTATTGACATCAATATCAAGGACTTTCTTGTACTCTGTCACCGCTTTTTCTTTTTCACCCCTATTAAGATAAACAAGAGCTAAATTGAAGTAAGGCAAAAAGAATTTTGAATTAGTAGATAAAGCCTTCTCGAAATATTTAACGGCATTATCCATATTTTTGGCGCCAAGATAAGCCGCTCCAATTATGTTATAAAGAATTGCATCGTTGGAATTTTCCTTTAACCCTTCATTTAATGTCTTGATAGCATCCTCAAATCTATTGTTTTTGATATAGTACTGCGCAAGTATTATTCTCGAATTAACTACATCCGGAGCAACCTCAACTGCGTTTATAAATTCTTTTTCAGCTTTCTTTGTGTTGCCGGATAATAAATTAAATGCTCCCTTTTTTATATGAGCATCAACAAGACCCGGATTAAGCTCAAGTGCCCTATCAAATTCTTCCATTGCCAGATCTCCCTTACCAAGAGAGAGATAGGCGCTTCCAAGCAGATTATGCGCAAAGGCATTCTTCTCATCCAATTCCAATGCTTTTTTAGCTTCTCTCTCAGCATCCTCGGCCCTGCCTTTTCTGAGATGAGTAACAGCTAACAGTACGCGCGCCTGAACCATTTCAGGCTGTAAGTCAATTACTTTTTGTAAATCACTGGTTGCCTGCTCCAAATCCCCTTTCGACAAATGGCTGAGCCCCAGATAATAATGCGCTCCCGGAATATCCGCGTTCTTAACAGAATTCTGAAGTGATACTATGGCCTCCTCTATTTTCTTTTCATGGAAATAAATCAAACCCATAAGGTACTCGCCTTCAGGCCTCTTGTCATTTGACTTGTTCAGTTTTATTGCCATCTCTTTTGCTTTATCAAGATTATTCCTCCGAAGATACGACAAACCCAACTCGAATTGAGCCGTAATATCCCCGGGTTTTATATCAAGTATTTTTTTATACACCTCTATCTCATCGCCTATATTGCCCTGCTGCTGCTTTATCCTGGTAAGGAGATACAGTGCATTAATGTTTCTCTTGTCTAAATCCAGAATTTCATTGACAAGTGTCTCTGCCCGGCCGGGTTCTCCTCTTTCCAGATAAATATTTGCAAGTATTATTTTTGATGATATTCTTTCGGGAGATATTTTAAGAGATTTATTCACGGTTTCTTCCGCTTTTGCAAAATCCCTTTTTGCAATATATACTGACGCAGCAACTTCATAAGCCTCGGGGTTACCCACGGCACTATTCAAAAAAAGACTAACTTCTTTTAATGCAGCATCTATTTTGCCCATGTTAAGATATGCTTTTGCTAATGATTGATGAACATTATTAAAGGAAGGGTTTAAACGCAGTACCTTAAGTAATTCTCTCTCGGCAGATTCATATTTTCCCTGTAGGATATATGCCAAAGCAAGTTGATACCTTGCCTCAAAATAGCTCTGATCCTGTTCAATCGCCTTTTTAAACGCGATGACTGCGCCGTTTGGATTTCCTTTTTCAAGATAGTCCAGGCCCTGCTTATAATACTGCTGCTTGTCTATATTTTGATTTGAACATCCTGCAAGAAGAACAAAAAATAAAATAATGTACACTTTTAATTTATGCAATTATATTTCCTCCGGACAGATTTAAATAACCATTAATAATTCCACGAACTATATATTTGAACCTATCAAAATCAAGGGGCTTTACCAGGCATACGGAATTCTTGATACGCTTCATTATTTCAATCAGATCATTACTGAGGTCATCAGAGAGGACTATTGTGGGTATGTCCTTAACTAACTTTGAGTTAAGAAATGACAGGGCATAAGGATAACTTGAAATAATTAATGATATGCCGTTATTTGAAACATGCCGGACGGCTTCTTCCGTTGAACCGGCAAGTTTGGTCTGATACCCCTCATTATTTAAAATAGCAGAACAAACCTTCGAGAAACCGTCTTCATCTATAATTAATATTTTCTTTGAAAATGGCATAACTGGTTAATCAAAGCAATAGTCATGCCAGACCAAATATGGGAAGAATATTTAATTATCTCTGAAAGATAACACGCATAATCATTGACTGAACTTGCTGATTTATCTATCTTTTCTAAACTTCTTAAGTTTTCTGGATTCTTATATTGTTTAATATATTCCATATAAACATATACTATTTATATATATAAAAACGTATCAAAAGGAAACATTTTTTTGACGCTTTCAAAAAAATCAATTAAATGCAATATGTTATCGAGTTTCAGGAAATTGTATCCAAAGGATACACAATGATGTTGCAGATAGTTGACTGCCGATTGCGAACTAATTACTTCAATCTATGTAATCCCTCAGTTACAGGGGTAAGCATGGTTCCCTCTTTGGTAAAGAGGGGTGAGGGGAGATTTTTTGATGAATGTTTTTATTTCAAAATCCCCCTTCGTCCCCCTT